>JBBAAB010000131.1:0-4819 GCA_041658445.1 Thermoleophilia bacterium | reverse complement strand
TCCCGTGATGGGACACGAAGCTCGACCGGATCACCTGGAGCGTTGCATCGACTTCGCTCTGATACGATATCGACGAAAATCGAGAGGGGATCGGTGCTCCAGTTCAAGAAGCGCTTCTCCACCTCCGCGAAGGGAAAGGGTCGAACAACGATACGCATTGGTTCTCCGCGAGCCGTTTTGGCAACAAGGTCGTTTCCAACCTGATTCCGTGCCGGGAGAGGGCAAAAAGGCAAAAGGAGGACGGGGTCGTCGCCCTCCGGCTGGGGAACGGACCCCGTGAGGTCCGAACCCTCGGGTTTCGCCCGCGGAGTTCAGTTCCACTTCATGGCTTCCTTCTCCAGGTAGCGACCGGATCGCCATTGGCAACTGCCTTCTGCCAACCCGCCTCGGCTAATGGCAAGAAATATACGGCGGTCGGGGTGATGCATGAGCGACTGTGCGAGATCCCAAAGCTGAACTCACGCCAATCGTGCAACAAGGTCGCGTCCTTGCTCAGCAAGCTCGGAGCCTTCTGGCAGACGCACGACTGCTTGAAGGTCGAGTAGCCATGGGGCGAACGGCTCTCGGGGTCTTGGATATCGGCGGACGCCGTAACATCGTAGCCCTCGGGCGATACTTTGGATCACAGAGCCTAGTCAACCGGGCTCAGGCTCTTCACACGGCGTTTGAGGGTTGGAGCGATGCCGTCTTGGCTGCGCTGAGGCGCATTTCGGTGGTTCGGAAGAATCTCACCGCCAGTGGAAACAGCGCTGCTCTCACTCGTCGTTTTTCGCGCGCCAAACGGTACAAGAGACTCGACTCCCGGATTGAGCACTCGGTGGTTGAGTTGGAGGCCATAGCCGAGGAGGAACTCGTCTACACCGACGAAATCCCCGAACTGAAACGACGTCTTCGCGCAGAGGAGCTTGAGGAGAGCCGCGGAACAAAGGAATCCGCTCTCCTTGATGTCAGCGACACAGCACCTGGGATGGAGCTCATCAGACTGACGAACAGGGACCAACTGCGTGATCAATTCCGTGATCATGCCGAAAGCGGGCGAATGATAGAAGGGGCTTTGGACGCTTATTTCTCCAGTGGAGCCGATTCCAGCCGTCAAGCGCTTGCGTCTTGCCGATCCGCGCTTGAACTGCTTGTGCGCCAAATCACAGGACAGCCTGATTGGCGAACAGGTTTGGATTTGCTTGCAGAGGGTTCACGCAAGAAGTTGGTCAGCCAAACGTATGCCTACCTTTCCGGATACGGTTCGCACCCAGGTGGACGTCCGACAAAGAAGGATGTGGCCTACGGCATAAGACTGACAATTGCCTGCGGCCTCTGGCTTCTTGAACCCTCCGCTGGCCATTAGTCAGAATTCCCGTTCAAACCACCCAAGACGGAACAGCTCATTTGGAATCTGAGTGAGGATGGTGCCGTCGGTCGTCCATCGGGTGCTTGGTCTTTTATAGTAATCGGTGTATTTACCAACTGGTAAATTAATGCAATTTAGTAAATCCCTCCAGATCACAGAAGCGGAAGTCATGGCCGAACTAGCGAAGGAGCTACCTCGGCTCCTGGAGGGGCTGGTCGTGTCCAGAGTCTCCCAGCAGGTGCTGGTGGGGGACTATCGAGCGGACATCACGGCGAAGGTCGAGGTCGGCTCGATTGGAAGAACGCTCCTAATTGAGGTGAAGCGGATCGGAGAGCCTCGCATCGCGAGGGACGCCATTTTCCAGTTGCAGTCCATGACAAAGGCTAGGCCCGATTTCTATCCAGTTCTTGCGGCTCCCTATCTCACCGAGCCAGTACGCAGACTGTGCAGGGATTCTGGCATAGGGTACATCGATCTTGTTGGAAACGCATACCTCCGGTTCGACAGCGTCCTCATTGAACGGACTACGCCGGAGGCCCTGAGGCAGGAACGCAGGGCCGTACGGGGCCTTTCCTCTCCGAAGACGAGTCGCGTGGTCCGGACCCTCCTGCAAGATGCGAAGAGACCCTTCCGCATCACAGGGCTCGCTCTGGCGAGCGGCGTTAGCGCGGCCCAGGCTTACAAGGTAGCCAATCTGCTGGAACTGAAGGGCTTTGCGCGACGTGACTCAGAGCGGAGAGTAGTGTTGACGAAGCCTGGAGAGCTCCTACAGACATGGGCAAGTGCTCTCGATTTCACCAAGAACAAGATTGTGACGGCCTATTCTTTGGAGCGCACCCCAGAGGCGATCATGAAGGCGATTGCGCGGGCCTCAGCCTCCGGCCAGGAGGAATACGCCCTCACGATGTTTGCGGGGGCGTCGCTCGTCGCGCCGTCTTCGAGATTTTATGACGTCACATGCTACGTCCGAGAAGACCTGGAACGGTGGATGAAACGGCTTGACTTGAAGCCCGTCGAATCCGGCAGCAACATTCAGCTCGTCATTCCCCGAGATGATGGCGTCTTCCGCGGAGTGCAGGAACGACGGGGCTTCCGTGTTGTCTCGAACGTTCAGCTTTACGCCGATCTCTACGGCAATCCTGCGCGCGGCCGAGAGCAGGCCGAAACCATTCGTAAGAAGATTGGATTCTAGGGGTCAGAAAGCTTGCCTGGGCCCCGCACCACCGACACCTACGAGGAGACGAGCGTCAAAGTCGCTTACTCTGCTCTTCTTGAGGTCGCCGCCAGCCTTCAGGCTTACTCCGACTCGATCGTCCTGATTGGCGGCTGGGTCCCATTCCTGCTTCTCCGGCAACATCAACCAGAGGGCAATCCGTTCCGACACATCGGGTCCATCGATTCGGACTGGGTAATCGACCCGGGGAAGGTGAGTTCCCGGGAGTACGAGACCATTGTAAGGGCGTTGAAGAAACGCGGATTCGTCGAGGATCCAGAGATTCGATTTCGTCTGGTTAAAAAAACGCCAGTGCCAGGCATGGACGAGCCTCTTGATGTTGCCGTGGACTTTCTGACCGAGGCGCCGCCTAAGGGCTCGGGGGCTGGGAAACGACACAGAAAGCTCCATGTTGACCTGGAGGCCAGGACGCTCGAGGCTGCTGGCCTTGCTCTCAGTCACTCCTCCAGAGTCGCCCTGGAAGGCGTCCTGCTTGGTGGCGGTCGGCTCAAGCTCGACATACGCATGGCAGACGTCGTTGGCTCGATTGGCACGAAGGGTTTCGCACTCGGTCGCAGATACGAGGAGAAGGACAATTACGACCTCTATGCGGTGATCGCCAACTACGGCCAGGGGCCTACTGAAGTTGCAGGCATCGTTCGCCCATTCCTGGGTGAGGCGTTGTTGGACGCATCGCTTCGAAAGGTTCGGGAATGGTTTGAAACCGTTTCTGGGGCAGGTCCTGTGGCGGTTGGTAATTTCTACGTCAACGAGACCGGGTCCGCGCGAGAACGCCGTATCAGAGACGCCTTTGAGGTGCTGAACCGGTTTCTGTTGGAGCTCGGGAAAACGTAGGCCCGGCCGCAGACCTGGACTGAGCAGAGTTCCGCGGTCTAAGGGCAATTGAACTAGAGTTCAATTCCCTGGGTTGGCTTCGAACCTGATGAGATTCGAACTGGACGGGATGCAGACCCCGTGACGTCCGACCCCTACATAGGCTACACCCAGAACTCCGAGCGTCCCCCTTTCACCACTCTCGGGGTCGCGGACCCGTGCGGGTCCGTTGCGGGCACGCGTTTGAAATCGCCAGGCTCAGCCGCCGGGTGGCGGCAGACGGCCCGCTAAGCGTCCCCGGCCAGGTGACCAGGCGTTTACCTAATGCAGGACTTGGCACGATTCGCCGGAGAAGGGCTTAGACAAATCTCTGGCCAACCTCGACGCGAGCCCTCGCGCTTCGCGCAGAGTCTACGTCGGATGGTGTCGTGTCGACCTCTAAGTCGCGACCGCCCAAACCCAGGTCACGATCCCTCCGAGTGCTTGCTGACGGCGGATCGGGTCAAATCCGGCAGCTCGCAACGCCGGGCCGATCCGTTCTTCCCATCCGGATTGACGGGCGACGTCGCGGAGGAACTCCAGCAGCGTCGACCACATAGGGGAAGTCCGGTCCCGTCGGCGGCCAAGCCAGGGCAAGACTCGATCCAGGTAGAGAGCGTAGAGCCGTCCGAAGGCATCCGGCGTCGGACGGGAGAAGTCGTACGCCGCCAACCGACCGCCGGGTCGGAGCACGCGATGGACTTCGCAGGCGAACCGATCGAGCTGAACGTACTTGGGCAGAAAGCCTGCGGTGACGAGGTCGAAGCTCGCGGACCGAAACGGCAGCGCCTCGGCGGTGGCCTGGACCCGTGGCGCCGCCCTCAACCGGCGGTCCTGCGCAAGCAGCATCGCCCGGTTGGGGTCGAGACCTACGACCGCTCGGTGACCGGGGCGACGTCCCAGCCGGTCGAGGATGAGCCCGGTCCCGCAGGCGAGGTCGAGCGCAGTCTCACCGGGCCGCGGAGGGAGCGGCGCAAGGAGCGCGTGCTTCCAGCGGAGGTCGAGCCCGAGGGAGTAGAGGAGGAGCGCCTCCTCGTATTGCGGTGCGAGCCAACTGAACAGCTCTCGGACGAACTCCGGTTCCGGGATCGTCCCCGGCCGGCCGGACGGACCGCCGGGGCCTCGCAGCTCCAGACGACACCCTCCTTCAGGCACCTGCGAAGAACCGACCCACGACCAGGCCGAGCGCCAGCAGTCCCGTGGCGGCGGCGAGTGCTTGGAGGGCAGCGTCCGGGTGCCGATACAGTCGAGGTCCGGGGTCGATCCGGCCGGCGCCGGTTTCATCCCGCTCCCGTGCGGACCGGCGTAGACGGCGTGAAAGTCGGGAGATTCGGATCTCGGCGACCGCGACAGCGGCCAAGGCGGCCGCGAGGATCACTGCAGGA
>JBBAAB010000130.1:0-4832 GCA_041658445.1 Thermoleophilia bacterium | reverse complement strand
TAGTTCGTGCCGCATAAAAGGTGACTTCGCCTTGATAATGTCCTGCATCTTCTTTTCGATCGCGGGAAAATCCGCATCCGAGATAGGCGCTGGCAAGAGAAAATCGTAATAGAAGCCATCGGAGATAGCAGGACCGATTCCAAGCTGTGTACCCGGGTACAACTCCATGACGGCGTCGGCGAGAACATGTGAGGCGCTGTGCCTTAGAATCTCGAGGCCCTCGGGGGATTCTCCGGTGATGATGCTGATACTGTCACCATCTCCGAGAGGAAACGACAAATCAACCGGCTTACCATTGACCGTGGCCGCAACCGCTGCCTTGGCCAGCCGGCTGCCGATACCGGCCGCCGCGTCAAGCGCTGTGGCGCCGTCGGCGAGCTCGATTGTGCTGTTATCGGGAAGATTAACTTTCATGCACCAACCACCCGGAAAAAACTTCGTTTTTTATACAGGATGAAAATCGGCAGGCAATTGATTGCCAATGGCCGTTGCCGCCCAGTTTACCACAGAAAAGTCATCCTGAGCGAA
This sequence comes from Thermoleophilia bacterium, assembly GCA_041658445.1. Taxonomy (GTDB): domain Bacteria; phylum Actinomycetota; class Thermoleophilia; order BMS3ABIN01; family BMS3ABIN01; genus JBAZWE01. The sequence goes on along the minus strand of JBBAAB010000130.1, from coordinate 4,304 downwards.
GCGAGGGATCGCACAGAATGACATCCTGTAACACTGTTTTGTGAGTTTCACTCAACCCTGGTCAGATATTTTATTCACCGCCGAGGCCTCTGACCTGAAGCGACTATCAGTTAGAGCTGCTTGCCGCTCAGGTAGGCGCCCAGCCAGGCGTGATACCAGAACTTGCCATCATCGCCGTTTACGCTGAGTATTCCGAATGTACGGCCGTCCTTTTCCACCTTGACCGTATAGTAGCCATAGAAAGTGTCCGACTCACCAGCCCTGGCGCCCGCAAGCCGAGTGTCGAGATATTTCTGGGCCCTGTCACGCGCGTCGGCCTTCTTTACCGTCATATCAGTTGTCACGCTGGCGTTGACCTGTCCGCCGGCGTTACCCATCATGCCACATGTACCACCGTCCATCATGCCATTCTCCATCATGCTGGCGCCGCCATCCATCGAACCGCCGTTACTGTCCATCATGCCGTCATGCATGCCGTCCATCAATCCATCGTCCATCATGCCATCATTCCCGTCAGTGGAGCTGTGGGCGCCATACTTGGTATTCCACATCATGTTGGGGCCTGGTTCAGTTGTGACTTCACCTGAACTTCGGTTTACCAGCAGCTCGAGGGCGCCGGAATTAGTGCTCTGTTCGACGACGCGAACGTAGAAACTGTTTGTAAACTCAACGACCTCCTTGACCTTCAGATCCGCGTTGCCATTATCATCGAGATAGCGCCTTGCGGCATCGGCGGCCTGATCGACCGTAAGCGGAGTGGCCGCTGCATCGGTGGGGCCGCCCATCATGCCCATCATTCCACCCATGGCACTCATACCACCCATGCCCTCCATCATGCCACCTATTCCGCCCATCATTTCGCAGTCGCCGTCCTTCATGCACGCCGAATCCCCGGAGCTCTTCATTCCATGCCGGCGGGCAGTCGTTTCATCCGACGACCAGAAGAAAAGGTATCCTGTCAAGGCCGCCAATATGGCCACCGCACCTGCCGCCAGGCCCCAGCTGAGCAGCTTACTATTATCCATATGATCCTCCCGTTCAGTGCCCGGCGGTTAACCGGTCAGGTCTTTCTTCTTCTCTTCGAACTCGACCTTGTCGATCTCGCCGCGGGCGTATCTGCCCTTGATGATATCAAGTGCTGATTCTACCGGCGTGCTGCTTGCTCCGCCGCCGTGCGTATTTCCAGCCGCAGTTTGACGTATAAGCCACGTCACCAGTAAAACAATACCAACTATGATAGCAACCCAGAAGACCATCATCAGGATTCCGCCAAAAATACTGACGTCACCTCCGTAGCCCCCTCCCATCCATCCATCGTTCATCATTTCAATGCACCTCCTCAAGCGCTGCGTCCATTCGCAATGCGCATTTATATCTTTAGCCTGTGATTACCCCGGCACAACCGGGCACAAACCCGGCGCACCGACGCCCGATAGCCAATATTCCAGATATCTACTGCAGGTCTACCTTGCGCTGTTCATATTCCGCCCTGTCTATTTCGCCCCGGGCATAGCGTTTCTTTAATACCTCGAGTGGAGTTTCGACGCGTTCCTGTGTTCCCGTGTTGAAAAGTCCCCCGCCATTCGCGTTAGCCTGGTTAAAAATGAACCAGACACCGGCGATGACCACCACTATCAATATGATTCCCATTTCTTCTCTCCTTCTTTGAGGGGGACACGTGCGCATCTGCTTCGATAGACCCGTCTTCCAAAGTCGTGGCGCACCCGTCGGGGCGGGTGCGCCACGACTTCCATATCCCCGTTTTCACTAATATCATTCTGCCCAAAAGCCATGAAGGAACGGTGAAGAAAATATTAAGGATTTGTTAAGAGATTCCGGTCGTTCGCGGACCTCTTGTACGGGTATTTGCGCGGATATTCCGGAGATGGGCACAGACTGAAAGCGAGTTGATGTTTTCAGTCGCCCGGAATCGGCTGGAGAATCAATGAAACCACGCCCGCAGGAGCCTGCGGGCGAAGTGAGCCGGAACTAGCTGCCGGTCGCCGCTGAACGGCCGGCTTTGACCCTTTCAGTCTTGAGCAGCAACTTTTTTCTGAGTCTCTGGCACTTCGGCGTAACTTCAAGCAGTTCGTCGTCTTCCAGGAAATCCAGACCCTGCTCCATGCTAAGCACGGTCGGTGTCGTCAACACGATGGCGTCGTCGGCGCCCGAAGAACGCATATTGGTGAGTTTCTTTTCCTTGGTCACGTTTATCTCCAGATCTCCCTCGCGGGAGTTGAGACCTACGATCATCCCCTCATAAACCTGTGTCTGGGGATGAATGAATACCGTGCCACGCTGTTGCGCGTTGTTGAGGCCGAATGCAACCGCCTTGCCCGATTCGCTTGCGATCAGGGCGCCATTTCTCATTCTGGGGAGAGGGGCACCCAGAGGCTGGAATCTGACAAATACCGAGTTCATGATTGCGGTGCCCCGGGAGAGCGTCAGCAGCTGGTTTCTCAAGCCAAGCAACCCGCGTGTGGAAATCTCGAACATCAACCTGGTCGTACCGTCGGAGTTCTCTTCCTGGGTGAGCATGAATCCTTTTCTGCGGCCCACCTCCCCGGATACGGCACCGACATATTCAGTAGCCACGTCCACCGTCAATTCTTCGATTGGCTCGTTTACTTTTCCCTTGATCACTTTTGTGATCACCTGTGGTTTGCCGACCTGCAGCTCGTAACCTTCCCGCCGCAGATTCTCTATGAAAACCGAAAGGTGCAACTCACCGCGGCCGGACAATACATAGTCTCCAGCCACGCCTATCTCCATTTTCAGGGAAACATTCGTCTCGAGCTCTTTTTCTATCCGCTCCAGGATCTGGCGGCTGGTGACATACTGGCCTTCCATCCCGGCAAAGGGAGAAGTATTCGCCGCAACCGACATCTTCAATGTCGGCTCTTCGATCTCAATGATGGGCAGAACTTCCGGGCTATCGCTATCGGCAAGGGTCTCGCCGATGCCGGCGTTTTTGATACCAGTCAGGGACACGATATCGCCGGCATGAGCCTCTTCGACCTCGATCCTTTTCAAACCCTGCGAGACATACACCTTGTCGATCCTTGACTGCTCCTCGGTGCCATCTTTCTTCATCAGGGTGATCGTAGTACCGGGCTTTATCGATCCGCGCTTGATCCGGCCGATAGCATGCGTGCCTTGATAACTGTCAGGATCCAGCTGGGTCACGAGCATCTGGAAAGGCTCGTCTTTCTGAACGTCCGGCGCGGGAATATGATCGAGTATGGCTTCAAAAACCGGGGTGAGATCGGCTACATCGTCAGCATTTTCCGGTATTTCCTCCCAGGCCTTGCCGCCCCTTGCCACCGCATAATAAATAGGAAAATCAAGCTGTTCGGAGTCTGTCGCCAGGTCGAGAAAAAGATCATTGGTCCTGTCTATTACTTCTTTTATCCTGGCGTAGGGCTTGTCGATCTTGTTGATTACCACGATCGGCTTAAGTCCCAGTTCGAGGGCTTTTTTCAGGACGAACTTGGTCTGGGGCATCGGCCCTTCCTGTGCGTCAATCACCAGGATGACACCATCAGCCATATTCAGGGTTCGTTCGACCTCACCGCCAAAATCGGCGTGGCCGGGAGTATCGATGATATTGATCTTGGTATCGCCATATTTAACAGCGGTGTTTTTTGCCAGGATAGTGATGCCTCTTTCCTTCTCCTGATCATCGGAATCCAGAATCAGGGTCTGGGTAAAAGCGGCCTCGTTTTCCCTGAAGGTCCTGGATTGCTTCAGCAGACCGTCCACCAGGGTGGTCTTGCCGTGGTCCACATGGGCAATAATGGCAACATTTCTCAATTTCATCTGATAAAACTCTCTTTCTGAATTTGCACACAAAAAAAGGCTCACCTGAGCCTTTATATTTTTTGGTGGGCGATACCGGGCTCGAACCAGTGACCCCCAGCTTGTCGAGCTGGTGCTCTCCCAACTGAGCTAATCGCCCGCGCACTCCTGGAAAAACGTTTGACTGGTAGCGTGTTAATTGTAGCTAGAGCCGCGTGTTTAGGCAAGAAGAACACAGAATGGCCATGTTTGAACGATATTTGCCAGGGGTAATATGTGGCATAAACCCGGATAGGGAGGAATGACAAATGAAAGAAGTACATGTAAGTCTGCATAACATTCGTAACTGTATCTGTAAAAAATGCCCGAGCTTCCCCGGTATCTGGAAAGAACTTTCGCATGCGGAATCTCCAGGCCTGTTTTGCGCCCACGGTAAATCAAAAATTGATATCGAACAGAAAGGGTGCTTCTGCGGTGATTGCGAAGTACACAAGGAGCATGAGTTG
>JBBAAB010000129.1:0-4837 GCA_041658445.1 Thermoleophilia bacterium | reverse complement strand
ATGAATTCTATGGACATGTGACTTATCCTGCCCCCCGCCCACGTCAGGCAAACATGCATGCCGCGCGGGATACATTACCGCAGAATGCCCCCGGTTGATTTCCTTCCCTGCTTTCTTTGTGGTATTATTCGCCCTTGCGTGTTCAATAAAGGCCCCCTATTCATAAATGACTTTCAGGAGTTCTGATTGGCGAATACAAAGCAGCAACGTAAACGAGTGAAGATCGCCTCGCGCGAGCGCATGGAAAACCTGCGCTACAAGTCGCGTATCAAAACCATGTTCAAATCGCTGACCATAGCGGCCGAGGAGGACAAGGAGCGCGCTGCAAAGATAGCCCTGGAGCTGATATCGCTTATCGACAAGGCTGCAAGCCGCGGCGTGATACACGAAAATAACGCGGCCAGGAAGAAATCCCGCATCGCCGGGCTTGTTGAACTGACTCCGGGTAACGGCAAAACACCGGGACCCGCAAAAAACGAACCCAAATCCGGCAAAAGCAAGACCGACAAGCGCAGCGAGCGCCATGCGGCCAAGATTGAAAAAATCAAGACAGTAAAGAAAAAACAGGCCGCGAAGGCTGAAGCTGAAGCCAAGGCGGCCAAGGCGAAACCGAAGAAAGAAAAAGCTGAAGCGGCGCCGGGTGATGAAGCTGCCGAGCCTGAAGCTGAAGAAACTCCGGTTGAAAAGGCTGTCGCTGAAGTAGAAGAAGCTCCGGTTAAAGAGGCTGTCGCTGAAGAGGCGGCTCCTGAGGCTGAGGTGCCTCCTAAGGAAAAAGCACCCGCCGATGAAAAGCCGAAGGCCAGGAAGGCCCCCGCGAAGAAGAAGGAAGCCGAGTAGCCCAACTTCTACCTGTTTCTTCCTTTTTCCATCACAATCCGATATTTAGCCTTCTATACCTGGATTCAGCCGGCAAATGAGCAAGCTTCCCCGAATAGCATCTGACTGACAAATTCCCCAAAAATGACAATGGTCATTTTTGCCTGCATGAAATATGATAAGGACTACAAATGCTAAACGCGGATATTAAAAAACTTCTCGAGGAGCGGCGCTTCGGAGTGGTTACAGAAAAGCTGTATGAAGACCCCGAGCTGGTCGCGAATCTCGTAGACTTTCTGGAAGCAGCCGACGGCAAGACGCAGGTCGGCATCCTGACTGTCCTGGGACGGTATGGATTTGACCACCCGGAGCTGGTCTATCCTCACATCGAGGCGATCATGCAGGTGCTGGAGAAGAATGACTCGCTTAAGTCAGACGTCACCTGTGCCCTGGGAAACCTGGTATTCAATTCCCGTGAAAAGTCCGCCGAGGTCATCCCAATGCTCGAGGAGCTCTTCCATGACGAGGACAGCTTCCTGCGGCAGGACGCCGCGGCCGCGATGGGTAACATCGGTTTCAACTTCCCCGATCTTGTCGAGGAAGACATACCGGGGCTGATTGCCATGCTGGAATCAGATGACGAAGACGAGCAGGAAGCCGGCGCCCAGGCCCTTGGCAAGATCGGAATCAACTCCCCCGAGATTATCAGGGAAACTTTCCCCAGACTTGTGAGTGTGCTGTCGCATGCCAAGGAGGCGAGCTGCGGCGGTATCATTTCCGCATTCGGCGCGCTGGGTTTCCATTACCCGGAAATGGTACGGGAACAGATACCGAAGCTTGTAGAGTACCTCCACAGCACGAATCCTGTCGCGGTCAGGAACGCCGTGATGGCGCTGGGTATAATCGGCATGAACAATCCAGAACTGATCGAACCGGCGGTGCCCGATCTTCGAAAACTGACCAGCGATCCTGACCGGGAGATCAGGCTGAATGCAATGGTGGCTGTCTCCAAGAGCGGTGACAGTGAGTAACACAAAACGGCAATGTTTGCACTACAAAAAACCCCCGCCGATTAAGGTGGGGGTTTTTCAGTGGCGCGTTTATTTGCTGGAGCAAAACTTTTTTTCTCAGTTTTCAACCGCGTGATTGGCGCGTGCCCAGGATCGCAGTCCTCCCCTGAGGTTATAGACCTCGCTGAATCCGTTCTTGTTGAGCAACTTGCAGGCCCTGGCCGAACGCGAGCCGCTGCGGCAGTTGACCACGACGGGCTGTTCACGGTAACGCTCGAGCTCACCCAGACGACTCCCGATCTGCGATAGCGGTATATGTTTTGCGTTTGGTATACGGCTGCCGGCATATTCGTCGTGGGTGCGGACATCGATTACCACGGCACCGTCCTGCCTGATGAGCCTTTCAGCTTCGTCGGGCTCCACGTTGTTGATACTGCTTAACCGTGTTGCCGCAATCCGGAAAATAATGTATCCACCGGCCATCGCCATGAATACAAGCCAGATGTTGTTCTGAATAAACAAATCCGATCAGCCTTCCGCTCTTAGCTCTGCGATCTCGTCTTCCAGCTCCATTTGTTTGAACTGCATTGCGACCGGGGCTCCATGCGAGGGGGTCAGAGTCCTGAGCTCCCTGAGCTCCTTTTTCAGTTCATCGATTCGCTTTGTGCGTTCATCCGTCGTCATGGTGTACCTCCTGCCAGAAAACAGGCCTTTAAATAATCGCGGCCACAATCAGCCTGGCCTGTGACCCTTGTTGTTATCAAGTTAGATGCTGAAAGCTCCGGGAGGATTCAAGTCCGGCTAAACCGTGTCCAGTACCCGGGCGACGGCGATCTCGAGGGCGAGATCGGGACGCTGGTCCGTGCGGCCCTTCATGTCGGCATCGAGCTCGGCGAAGATCATCACTGCCCGCCGCAATCCATCCGCCGTGAAATTACGACTCTGGGCGGCGATCTTTTTGGCCGGATAGGGCTTCAATCCCAGAGCGTGCGCGGCCTGGGTAAGGTCCTCTCCCCTCTCTCCCGCCGAGACAACCTCGCACAGGTTTCTGAGATGCCTGGCTATTGAAAAGAAAACCGACGCCGGCGCGGCGTGACCAGCCAGCAACTCTTCAAGATAACGAAATACGGCTTCCCTGTCGCGGGCGCCAATGGCATCTGTCATGTCCCAGACTTTCGCGTCGCGCGAAACCCAGCAGAGTTCATCGATGTCTTCAAGCTCCACCGCGCGCTTGCCAACATAGGCCGAGAGCTTGTCTATCTCATTGACTATGGCGCGCTGGTCGGAGCCAGCCAGACCGACCAGACGCTGGGCCTCGCGGGCACCGAGTTTCAGATGCCGCTGTGCTGCCTGCTCCTGTGCCCATGCTGGAAGGCCCGCAAGCCTTGGCGCCTCGTAGACAAGCACCTGCCCCGCTTCCATGACAGCCTTGTATATCGCCTCGTTCTTCCTGATGCCACCTCCAACCAGTGCCAGACATGAGTACTCCGCCGGATCACCCAGAAAGGCGGCGATTACATCCTTGTCCGCCTTGTGCCAGGCGCCAACATCGTTGACCAGGACCAGCCTGACCCCCAGACCGAACGGTAGTGTGCTGGCGGCCTGGACGACCGCGTGGGCGGAATGCTCGGCTGCGTCGAAGACGTCCACATTCAGGTCGGTGCCCGACTCGCTGATAACGCGATCCTTCAGACGCCTGACCGCCTTCTCAATCTTGGGATCATCACTGCCAATAATCAGATATACCGGTTTGAGTTTTTCCTGTTTTTTGACGCTTTTTGTCATCTGTCCGTACGTACCTCCACGCCGGTTTCGCCCAGCGTTATCCGTATCGTGCCCTGCCTGTCGGTGCGAAAGATCTTCGCGCCTGACGCCCTGAGTTTGTCCATGGTGTCTTCCGCGGGATGACCATAGGAATTTCCCTCGCCCACTGAAATAACGGCCACCTCCGGTTTCAGCTTCTCCAGAACGGCCTTCATTGAACTGTCCCTGCTACCATGATGGGGGACTTTGAAAACCTCCACCTGGGGAAGATCGAGAGTTGTAAGGACGTCTCCCTCGGCGTCCCCTGAAAGAAGTATATCAAGCCCGCGGTAGCCGGCCAGCAACACAACCGAATTGGCGTTCGTATCGTCGGCTTTCATATTGTCGGTCGGGTGCAGCACTTTCAGCTCAAGCTCTCCGAAATCCATTACCTGTCCGCGCCGGGCAACGATATATGGCAGATTCCGGCTCTTAACCATCTTGAGAAAATCGCGGTACATGGAACTGGATGAACCGGGTGCGGCGTCTATTACCGTATCAACCGGATACTTCTCGATCACGGGAATGAGCCCGGCCAGGTGGTCCGCGTGCGGATGGGTGAGAACTACCGCGTCGAGCCTTTCAACACCACTTTCAGCCAGCCGGTCGGTCACCTGGGAACCTGGGCCTCCATCCACAAGGATCGTGGCGCCGCCGGGAATCTGTATCAGGACCGCGTCACCCTGCCCGACATCCAGCACCGAAACCGTGTAATCGGCAGGTGGCGCACCGCTCTTCTCTCCAAGGCAGGCGAATCCGGCCATTGCCGCGAGTAAAAGAACAGCAATCAACACAAGGCGCCCATGCATCCCCAGCCATGCGAGCCATCTCCTGAAACCCATGCGTCGTGCCATAACCACCATGACGGTAAGCATACCGTAGAAGAGAACCGTTGCCACCAGACCGGGAGAATCCCCAATGTACACCGCTCCCGGCAGCGAAGCGAAAAATCGCGCCACGATTATCAGGTAAGCCGTGCAAACTGCGGACAGGGCGTTAAGCAGCCAGCTTATATCCTGTGATAACGGCGCGATCAGTATCGACAGCGTTCCCAGGAGCATCACTGGTCCGGCCACGGGTGCAGCCGCGACGTTCGCGGGAATGGTCACCATGGATACCTGTTGGAAATGGCCGAGCGTAATCGGCGCGGTCACGAAACCCGCCGCGGCCGAGATGGCAACCGCCTCCCTGAGCGCCGCCGGCAGAAA
>JBBAAB010000128.1:0-4935 GCA_041658445.1 Thermoleophilia bacterium | reverse complement strand
CCTTGCCGGGCCGCCGGAGCTACGCAAGCTGATGGTTGATATCCTGGAGAAAATCACCAGTCTGCACGAAGGTGCGGTGCCCGAACCTGCAGCGCCCGCGGTTCCGCATCCCGCCGCCAGTCCTGGTTCAGGCGGTGGCAGCGGGCCACAGGTGGAACCTGAGAAATTCTCGCAGCTGGCAAAAACGGTCACATATCTGATGGACAGGCTGGAAGGCGAGGAATTTGTCACTCTGCCCGTGGATGATGTCTGCCACGACCTCGGTTTTGACAGATCCGAGCTGGCGCATGCGATGGCGGCGCTGTCCATCGTCAGCGCCGATTTTGGTGGTTACCTGGTCAACGGCGTAATCGAAGGCGATTCCCTCAATGTGGAATACTTCCCCCATGGCGACCTTTTAAAGAAGCCGCCGCGTCTGACACCGCGTGAAGCCCGCGCGATGCTGCTGGCCATCGACCTGGTAGGACAACAGATACTGGCCGGACAATTCCCCTCGCTGGAAACCGCCCGCGAGAAGATCATCCAGGCCGCCGGCGGCCTGGATGACGCCGAGACGATCCCCGTCGGGGATGACGAAAAAGAGGATTACGAAATCTGCCGCGCCATCAACCGGGGCATGACTGGAAACCGGTTAGTGGAAATCGAATACCTGTCCAGCGACTCCGGCAATATGGAAGCGCGCATCATCGAGCCATACCTGGTCAGCGGCGCCAAGGGTAACTGGTACCTCGTCGCCTGGTGCCGCAAGCGCGACTCCGTCCGCACCTTCCGCTTCGAGATGATCAAAAGCGCGCGCCTGCTCGACGAGAGCTTTACGCCGCGTGATATCGACCTCGACCCCTATCGCAGCGATCCGCGCTTCCCGTCCGGCAAGGAGGCGCCCCGAAAAGCAAAGGTCTGGTTCAGCCCGAAGGTGGCGCGATGGATCTATGAGAAACAGCCCGGCACCGAAATGCTCGAAGATGGATCGCTGCTTGGAGAAATCGCATATTTCCAGCCGGAATGGATGATCGACGAAATCCTGAGATACTGCGGCGAGGCTGTTCTGCTGGCGCCGGATGACCTGCGGTGCCAGGTTGGCGAAGCTGCTTCGCGTCTGGTTGAAGCCTACCGGTAACCGGCAGGAGCTGGCGGCATATGCCTTGCAGAGCCCGGCAATCAGGGTGACGCGGCTCATACTCCTTGTTTACTCATCTGCTTTACTGAGGTACAATTAATCAATCACGCACGCAGCTTGCACGTGTGTGCGGATAAAGGGGAGAGCAAAAGCCCGGCTCATACCGGGGAAAGCTCTGAATATTACGGGTTGGGGATTGAAAGGGAAATGACAGGCAAGCTGCTCAAGCTGTTCTTTATAATGGCTTCATGCCTCGCCGCAGCGGTCCTTCTGCTTACGGCTAGCTCTGCTTTCGCGATGGACACTGAAGTTATTTCAGCCACAACTGGTTTCGATAATCGCCAGGGCCGGCCGGATATCCACGGCAACCTGATAACGTGGAAGCGATGTTCTCCCGTCGCCTCCGGGTATGGGTATGACATATATATGTACAATCTGGCGAAACCTGGCGAACAGGAACAACTCATAAGCACTAACGCCAGCGATCCGACCAAACGCGCCGCCGGCAATCAGATCAATCCCGTGACCAATGGATCTTTCATTCTTTGGGAAGACTGGAGCACGGGTAGTGGTGAAATATTCATGAAAGACGTCTTGTCTGGAACCGCTCCGGAGCCGTTGTTAACCGGCACGGCCAGCACGGGAAATCAGGCGATACTATCCATCAGCGGCAACATGCTGGTCTATGTCAGCAACCTGCAACCCAGCTATGTCGGCAAGGCTGAAGATGATCCCAATAACAACATATATGTTGTCGATCTGACGAACCGCACCCCTGAACCGGTCTCCACTGCCGATAAGTCGCAATGGCAACCACGCATCAGCGGTACAAGGGTGGTATGGCAGGACAAGCGCAACGGCCACTTCGACATATTCATGAAAGACCTGGCGACCGGAGATGATGAGGAGCAGGTTACATGGAGTCCGGGTGATGACAAGTATGCAGACATCAGCGGCGATTGGATCGTCTGGCAGAGGACCGTCAATGGAGTTACGGATATCTACAAGAAGAATATCGCCGACGACGGCAGTGACGAAGCGGCTGTTACCAATGACACGGCCCACCAGTCCTCCCCTCGGATCAGTGGTGATTTGATCACCTGGATGGATAGCCGCGCGCTGGCTGATCAAATCTGGAATATCTACAAAAAAGACCTTACCGGCAGTTCAGACGAACCGATAGCGCCCAGTACGTCGACCCAGGCATATCAAGCGATGGACGGCGAGAAGATCGTCTGGGAAGAATGCGGAACATGTATAGACAGAATATCAGGTATAGACAAGATCATAGCGACAGTCCCCGACATTACGGCGCCTGTCATCGGTGCGCCCAATCCCGCAGACGGTTCGGCGACAGGCTGCTCGTCGCCTGTGATCAGCGCCGTCTATTCCGATAACCGGGTGGGAATCGACACGGGTTCCATACTGCTGACCGTCGATGGTCAGGACGTGACCAAAAGCGCGACGGTTACTGACAAGAAAATAACCTATCAACCGAAAGCCCTTCAGGACGGGTTGCACCCGGTATCTCTTACGGTGTACGACCAGTCGGGCAACAGCGCAAGCGCCAGCTGGACGTTCCATTCATCCCATCCGTCGCTTCAACTGACGTCGCAGACGCCATCCTGGGCCTCCTACACCGATTACCATAACCGCGAGCTTTCAGTGCAGTACCGGATTACAAACTCATCGGCCGATTCGAATGCCATGCAGCTACAGATACTCGGCTCGCTGTCCACGGCTGAAGTCATCATGGCCAGTAAACCGCCTGTCAAAATGGGAGATCTCGCGCCCGGCGCCCAGGGCGATGTAATGATCAAATACCGGGTGCACAGCGTCGGTTCTTTTAAAACCACGTTGTATGCGAGCTGCCTGGATACCTGCGGCAGCACCTATTACTTCCCCGGGCCTCTGCCGGACTGATAAAAACCCTGACCGTTCTAGCGGTCCGGTAATATGTGTGGCCCATTCAGGGCCGCTTCAGAGATTCCCTTTTGCGATACCACTTCCTGAAGCATCCCGTCTTTCATCATGATGGTCTGCTCTGTCTGGGCGGCGATCCCGGGGTCATGCGTAACGATGATGAACGTGCGGCAGGTCTGGCAGGCATCCCTGTTCAAATCCAGAAGCAGCTTCATGATAGCCTGGCTGTTTTTGGAATCGAGCTCTCCTGTCGGCTCGTCGGCGAGGACGATCGCGGGTTTAAGCACAAGCGCCCGGGCGATGGCCACCCGTTGCTGTTCGCCGCCCGAAAGTTCATTTGACCTGAAATCCATCCGCTTTTCCAGGCCTACCTGTTCAAGAGCGCTGATGGCGGTGGCCCTGGCGTCATGGCTCCGGTTGTACCGCAGCGGCAGCATGGTGTTCTCCAGAGCGGTCAGGGTGGGAATAAGATTGAAACTCTGAAAGACGAAGCCGACTTTTTCACGCCGGATGCGGGTAAGATCGCCGGAGCCCAGTTTCGCCACCTCTGAGCCGTCTATATATATCTCTCCGGAAGTGGGCTTATCGAGGCAGCCAAGCATATTAAGCAGCGTGCTCTTCCCCGAACCCGACGGCCCCATTATGGAGATGAAGGAACCGGCCTCGGCCTCGAGGCTTACGTCCCTCAAGGCCTGAACCTCGATATCACCACCGGTTTTGTATGTCTTGTTGAGGTGTTTTGTCTGGACTATGGGCATGTATAAGACGCCACCACTGTTTGTATTTACTGTCACCCGTCAGCTTCTATCTTACCTGTATCTCTTGTTTTAATCATAAGTACAGCTACAAATCCCCGTAAATCCCTGCTAGAATGTTCGGATTAAAGCAGCGGGGGCACGCCAGTGCCGTATAAAGACCGACTGCTTATCCGCACAACCGTCCCGGCTTTATGGCCGGGCTTTTTGACCCCTTGAGGAGGTTGGAATGCAGCAGGTAACCGAGATTCGCTGGCACGCCCGGGGCGGCCAGGGGGCTGTTACCGCGGCCAAGATGGTGGCCGAGGTGGCTTTGAGCCAGGATAAGTACTTCCAGGCTTTTCCCGAGTACGGCCCGGAACGGGCGGGGGCTCCGATCGTGGCCTTCACCCGTATCTCCGACGAGCCCATCCAGATCTACAGCGCCATCGAGCATCCGGATTATGTCCTGGTGCTGGACCCGACGCTGCTGGACGTGGTCGACGTGACCGCCGGCACCACCGACGGCGCTGTCGTCATCGTCAACTCCGAGGGCGCCTGCTCCGAGCTGGCCGGCCGGAAAGAGATGACGGGCAGGAAAGTCTATACAGTACCGGCAACCAAGATCGCCATGGAGACAATCAAGCGGGCTATTCCCAACACGCCGCTGATCGGGGCGCTGGCCAAGGTGAGCGGCCTCTTCTCGCTGGACGGCATCCTGGAGGAAGTCCAGACCTCGCTCTCCAAGAAGTTCAACGAAGAAGTAGTCAACGCCAACCTCGAAGCGGTCAAACGCGGTTACGAGGAGGTGTCGGACGAATGAGCAAATCCGCCAAAACCAAGAAGGAAAAATGGGACATCAGCGATGTCCAGAACTGGGGCCCCGGCAAACACGAGATGGGAGCCACGATCCCCGAGTCCGGTAACGCCGACGATTACGAGACCGGTGGCTGGCGCTCAGAGCGCCCTCTCCGCGACCTGGAGAAGTGCAACGACTGCATGATCTGTTACTTCGCCTGCCCCGAATCATCCATTAGAGTGGAGAACGACAAGATGGTGGATTTCGACCTCGAGCATTGCAAGGGCTGCGGCATCTGCGCCCAGGTCTGCCCCCGTGACGCCATCGAGATGCTGAACGAGATCAAGGCATGCAAACTGGAG
>JBBAAB010000127.1:0-4971 GCA_041658445.1 Thermoleophilia bacterium | reverse complement strand
CAACTCCGGCATGCGCAAGATCAACGCCAGCGCGAGGAAAACCGCCGCGGCCAGCAGGGCGGCTCCAGCGAGCGAAATAATCTGCGGCATCAGTTTTCTTCCAAGCCAGGCGTCAAGACCATGCCAGCCGAGCCAGGCGGCGGCTCCCGACAATATTGATATCACGCTGACCAGCACTCCCGACCTGAGGATCGCCCGCCCATCGATACGCCCCAGCTCCCGCCGCATAAGATACAGCAGCACGAAAAAAGTCGCGATCGATACCACCGATGTCGAGAGGGCGATACCCCCGAGCCCGAGGTCGAACGGTCCGATGAATATCCAGTTGAGAATAGCGTTTACGGCCAGGTTTACGAATGCGACCGACGTCGGCAGCCATGGGCGGCTCAATGAAAAGAAGCCACGGGTAAGCAGGGCGCTGCCGCCGCTGAATGCGCTGCCGAATGCAAAGTAGAAGAGCACTGAAGCTACTAGCCGGGTATCCCCCGAGACGAACTGGCCATGCTCATACGCCAGGCGCACCAGCGGCTCCGCCATCACCAGCAGAAAAGCGGAGACTGGTATCATAATGAAAAAGATGATCCTGAGACCCAGGGTGACAGTTGACCTGAAACCTTCGTCGTCGTCCCTGGCCGCCAGCTTTGACAGCGTGGGAAAGAGTACCGTGCCTATCGTGATCGCAAAAAGGGCTTCGGGCAGCTGGTACAGACGGAAGGCATAGTTCATGGCCGCCACTCCCCCTTCTCCCAGGAAAGAGGCGAACTGGATATCCACCACGCCGTTTAAATTTATCAATCCAAGACTCAGACTCACGGGAAGCATGAGAGCCCCGACTTTTCTGACATTCTGATTCCGCCATGCCAGGCTGAAACCGAGTCTCCCTCCCCTTCCCATCAACCAGGGAAGCTGCATCAGGAGTTGCACCACCGTACCCAGTAACACGCCCCAGGCAAGAGCGTCGATCCCCAGCCGCTCATGACCGAAGACGATGGCCAGGATTATTATCAGGTTCCAGAAGATAGGCGCTATTGCCGGTAGCGTGAAATGGTCGTAAGAGTTGAGGATGGAAATAACGACACCCGTAAGCGCCAGCAGCAAAACCGTTGGAAACAGCAGACGGGACATACCGACGATATTGGCCATCATGTCAGGATCGTTACGATAACCGGGAGCGAATATCGGCATTATCCACGGGGCGAACATGATACAGGCGACAACCAGCCCTCCGAGCAGGATGGTTATCAGCGTAAAGATGGTTCGGGCCACGAGCCAGGCTTCATCACGCCTGTCTTTCTCCAGAAGGCCTGCGAAAACCGGAATAAGAGCCGCGCTCAGGGCCGCCTGAGCCACAAGAACCTGCACGGTTGAGGGCACCAGGAAGGCGACATCGAAGGCGCTTTTCTCAGCGCCGGCGCCATAGTAGGCAGCGGCGGCTATCTCGCGCACGTAGCCGAATACGCGAGAACCGGCCGTGCCTAATATTATTATCAGGGCCGCCGCCGCCAGTTTGCGGCCAGTGGACACATTCTTATTTTCAGATATCGGGATGTACGGCAAACGCTTCCTCCGGGCGGGTCCAAAACCTTTTCTAGAGACGCCCATGGTTCCCTCTAACGGGGCAAAGCGGCATCTTAACACTTTCAGGTGTTTAAAAATGTGGCCATATGCGTCATAATACAGTTGAGTCCCGAGATAACGAGATGGGCTGATACTCATTCCGGAAGATAAGCCGGACAGATTTTGTTCAGACCCTCAGCAAACCTCACTTGGGACTCTTTTAACGCCTGATTGCAGTCGCCCCACGTAATCCCCTATACAGTTGCGCCCATCCAGAGACGATAATAATTAAAGAGCGCCCCGAGAGGTCTAAGGTCTAACCAAAGGATAGCTCGAGACAGCAGAGGAAAGGCAGCAAGGGAATACGCCGAGTACGATGAAACCGACGAGAGCGTGTGTGGATCCAGAGGTTGGAGACCGAAGTTCACTCGGGGCACTATTTACGAAAAAAGCCTGGCAGCAATGCCAGGCTTTTTTTTATGATAAACGGACGCGACTATTATCTACCCGGCGGCCGCCTGCATCTGCCTTATTACATCCTCGAGCTGCTTTATCTCATTCCCGTAAGTAGTCCAGTCTCCCCGCTTCTGGGCTTCCGTTGCCTTGTTGTAGTGATCCGCGGCTGAATTGGCAAGCTCCTTGAGACTTGCTGGTGCCGACGGAGCCGTGGGTTCCTGTGTCGTCGTGGCGGTCCCCGTGCCTGTGGGCTTCTGCGGCGCTCCGATCAACGGCGTGGCGAATATTTTCTCCAGAGCCGAGCTTAAGTCATTCTCCATCACAACGCGGCCGCCATATGATACCAGCACCCGTTTGAGCTCCGGAATCTGTCCTCTCTCAGCCCTTAAAAACAGCGGCTCGACATAAAGAATCGACTCGTTGATCGGAATGACGAGAAGATTACCGAATATCACCTGGCTGCCGCTTTGGCCCCACAATGTAACCTGGGACGAAATCGTCGGATCCTGGTTGAAACGTGCCTGTACCTGCATGGGCCCAAAGACGAGCTTGTCCTTGGGGAACTGATAAACGATGCGCTGGCCGTACGACCCCGGATCCGATTTGGCCGCCATCCATGAAATCATGTTGTCCTTGCCGGAGGGTGTAAATGGAAGCATCAGCATGAACTGCTCCCGCTCCTCCCCCGGCAGGCTCATGATCACGTAATAAGGATCCATTCCTGCCTGTTTGTCTCCTGACTGCCGCTTGGGCATGCTCCACTGGTCTTCCTTGTTGTAGAAGACCTGCGCGTCGGTCATGTGATAAGTGGAGTACATCTGCGCCTGCACTTTGAAGAGGTCCTCGGGATAGCGGAAGTGTGCGCGCAATTCCTCGGAGATCTGGTCGGCCGGCGTGAAAAGATCAGGGAATATGTTGCGGTAGGTTTTCAGGATCGGGTCGTTATCGTCCACGATATAGAACTTGACGTCGCCGTTATAGGCGTCGACGGCGACCTTCACGGAATTGCGAATGTAGTTGTATCCCTCGCTGGCGGGCTGCGAATAAGGATAATAGGACGTTGTGGTATACGCGTCCTGAATCCAGAATATCCGGCCATCGATGAGCACGCTGTACGGGTCACTATCATAGCGCAGAAAGGGCGCTATATTCTCGATCCTGTCCCTGATTTCCCGGTGGATCATGATACGGGACTGATCCGTTATTGAATCACTCAGGAACAGTTTGAGGCTGGCATAGCGCCAGCTGAAAGCCATGCGGTGAAGCTTGTTGGAGACATCTATGCCACCGTTACCTTCATAAGTCGTATATACGTTCTCGTTGCCCTTGGGATAGTCAAATTCCTGGGTAGTGCTACGTACGACTACGTAATCATTTGCCTTCTCCCCGAAATAGACTGCCGGTTGCCTTACTTCAAGCTCGGGAACCGAGGAAACCGGCGGGATATCCTTGATCGACGGCTGCGGCAGACCCTCAGCGCTCACCTCGGCCACGGGACTCATTACCATGCCGTAGCCATGGGTGTAGACCAGGTGCTCGTTCTGCCATGTCCTGGCGCGGGAGTCGAGATCATCCACGGAAAGCTCTCGGATCGAAAGCATCATCTGCTGTCTGCGCCCTCCCACCAGGTAGCGATCGACATCCACATCCCTGAACTTGTAATAGGGGCGAATCGTCTGGATCTGGCCATATGTCTGGGCGAGCGTGGCTGGGTCCCAGAGGCGGATGTTGCTGATCGTGCTCACATTCTGCTGAACATCGGCGGCGGTCAGATTATCCGTCACCGCGAATGGTTTCTGCTCTATGCTGTCCAGATCGAATCCATGACGGGTAAAATCGATGTTGTACTTGATATATGGTGACTCCTTGTCGAGCTCGTTGGGAGACACCTGGTATTGCTGCACGATAAAAGGATAGGCCCGGCCGGCCAGGATCCCCGTCAGTATGATGAGGGCAATGGCCGCGGCGGGCAGTTTCCATCCCTTGAAATAAATATTCACGAGGAAGAGGACCCCCGCGACAAGAGCTGTGGCGGCCATGAACTTGAAAACCGGAAGCTGGGCATGGACATCCGCATAGCTGGCGCCGAACACCACTCCCCGTGGTGAGAACATCAGGATATAGCCTTTCAGCAGGTAACCGGCCCCGAGGACGAACATGATAAGGCCCATGATCACGGACAGGTGTCCCTTGACATGGGGCGCGAAGGTCAGCTTGTTCTCCGACCAGTTGATCGCGTAATCGAAGAAGTGCATGGCCGCGGTCGCGATCAGCGTGAAGATCAGCGTCCACCAGGCAAAAGACTGCAGCATCCGCAGGAACGGCAGGGCAAAAACGTAGAAACCGGTATCATGACCGAAGACCGGGTCGGTGATGCCGAAGTCCGCGCGGTTGAAGAATTTAAGCACGTCCTCCCAACCCGAGCTACCGGCTCCAGCCGCGATAAAGGTCGGCAACAGCAGTAACAGCGGGATAAGCCAGCGCATCAACTTGTCTGGCACGGGAGCGCGTTCGATGACTTCCGTACCGGGACCGAACTGATAACGCGGAGCCATGCGGCGTGCCAGGAGCATGTTGCCATAGACGATGACGAAGAAGATACCGCCAGCGGCCAAACCCATCCAGATCTTTGTCATCAGCGTTTTCAGAAACACGCTCGTGAAACCTACCTCGCCAAACCAGAGCCACTCAGTGTATAAATAGATGCCCTGCGCGAGGAAGACAAGAATCAGGATTATTGATGCAGCGAAGGCTAAACGGAAAGCAACGCGGCGGCCACCCGGCTTGCCGGTACGGAGCGGACGCACGTTTCCCGTGGGAGGCCCGGCGTCGGAATCGAGCTGAAGCCGCTTCGCGATAGAATCCCAAAGCCTGGAGAACGGTTCATATGGTTGTTGGTTCATGGGATGATGAATTCTATGGACATGTGACTTATCCTGCCCCCCGCCCACGTCAGGC
>JBBAAB010000126.1:0-4998 GCA_041658445.1 Thermoleophilia bacterium | reverse complement strand
AGTCACTTACAAGTAGCGGCCCAATCCCGGCCTGGACGCTTAAAGCAGTTTCGTTTGACCCTCAGGCCCGGCAAGATCCTGTCTCAAGTAATAGTTCGCGGCCTCGGTTCGGTTGGATACACTCAACTTCTGGTAGATGTTTGCCAGGTGAAAGCGAACTGTGTTTACCGTGATAAAAAGATCTTCGGAGATCTGGGAATTGGATTTGCCTTCAGCTATCAGCCTTAGCACCTCGATCTCGCGTTCGGATAATTCCTCGAGCAGGCGCCGGTTGCCTTCCAGCTCACTTATCGCCGCTTGAACCTCGGGGGGCATCACAGCCCGTCCCTTATATACAGTTTCCAGTGAACTGATTATCTCCGAAGCCGTGGAATCTTGCAGGATCACGCCATCAATCCGAAAGTCCGCCACCATCTTGATAATATCCTGGTCCACATCCGTGACAAAGACCACGCATTTGCAGGGCAGGTTGTCCCTCTCCAGCACCCTTAGCATCTCGTGATCGTTGGCATGCACCATCTGCAGATCAGCGAAGATGATATCCGGCCTTTTATCAGCGACGGCCGCGGTGAATCTGACCGGATCGGTCAGCTCATGCACTATTGTCATCCCGTCCGCTTCCGAGAGGACCTGCTTCATACCTGCTATCAGGAGAGGTCCCAATGAGGCGATGATTATGCTTGCCGGCTGAGTCCCGGCAGAAAGATGCTCATCTGATTCCATTTCATTTTGGCTGGCTTCGGCGCCGGATGAAACCGCAACGGGATCGGTATCGTTTCCGGAACTTGCACGGGAGTTCTCTACGACTCGACGATTAACCCGTTCGCCGGATGCACGATTACCTCTGCTATTGCGGTTCTGAAAATTGCTGGCAGCTTCTTCCCTGACGATATCATTCCTGTCGCTCCTGTCATCATCACTTCTGCCGGCGTCCCCAACAAAGGATACTGCCGCCTGGGCCCTTCCTTTCCCGAGCGATTTCGCCACATAGACCGCGGAGCGGGCGCTGGCAAAAAGGCCCGTGAGGTTTTCGCCATGAGTGGGAAACGTCGAATAACCGATACTTGCCGAAACCGTGGCGGGAACATCCACATATTCAGCAGCCGCCAGAATCTCGGTCGACAGCCGGCGGGCAACCACATCCGCACTGCTGGCGTCAGTCTCTGACAAAACAACCGCGAACTCATCCTCCCCGTTGTGCCAGAGATAGTCTTCAGAGCGGCAACTCTTGCAAAGTGCCGCAGCGACGGCGCCTATAACCTGATCGCCGGCGCCTCTCCCGTGAACGACATTGATATCTCCCAGGTCGTCGAGGTCCACATAAAGCACGGTCAGCGAACGGCCATGCCTTCTCGTTCTTGCAAGCTCGCGGGCAGCCAGGTCCATAAACCAGGACCTGAGACCGGATTGATTCATACTCGTTTTAGCCTCGCCGGAGTTTCCCGGCGCCATCACTGAATGACCTGATGCGGACAGGGGTACAAACCTCGGTGTTTCTGCAAAATCATCCCTCCGGGCCTCGAATTTGCAGGATCTGTCACCCCGGGTCCAGCATTTACTTTCGATTGTCGTAACATGATGGCCTACTATAAGCTCCAGAGCTCCATCGATAAGACCTCGCTCGAGCTCACAAGCGCCCTGTCCTGAAATCGCCCTGTTCGGAGCTATCTCTGGTGTGACGCTCACCTCGATATAATCAGCGGCGATATCGAGCTGTAGCTTGCCCAGTCCCAGGTCACGGAAAAGTGAAACCAGCCTTTCAGGTTTGTCCAGACCCAGCCGTGCGGCCAGCCTCCTGGCGTTCTTGTAGGAAAGAGACTGGGAGTTGTGCCCTGACGAATCACGATTGGCCAGCATGTGAAGGATACGATAAAGGTAAAGTTGAGCCCCGGGGGAGTCCATGTCCTGGGCGGATGATAAAAATTCTTCGAGGGGGAGAGACTCCAAGACCCGACCCGCTCAATCAGGAAGTTCGCGGGTGACAACCTGAAAACGGCGCTTCAAAAGCACATATTCCTGAATATGGTCTGCTGCAGCTGGCAACAAGGTGTCACCTCTTTTTGTGGGAACGGACGCAGGCTACGGGCAATTTTACTATGGTGGTATACCTATTACAATCGTCAGGTAAAGGGTTATTTGAGTCTGCATTATGTGTGCTTAAAGAGCGACCTTGCCCGGTAATGACCGGCTTCAATGCTTACCTCAACAGTCTTATGTTTACAATAATTTCCAGCATGCGCGTAAAAATCCTTCCCTTTCAACAAACGAGTTTGCAGGATGCTGACCCTAAGGCAGCGAATAATTTCAGTTGGCCATCCATTCGGACGGTCTTGTTCAAACTCTACTAACCCTGTTCTGATAGAAGGATTTGGAGACCTTTTTGTTTAATTAGAGCCTGATTGGGAGATCATCAGGGCTTACGCGCTGCGTTTAGCGTCACACGTCATGTTCTACGGAGCGCTCCGGGCTAAACCCCGGCCCGTCTTCGAAACCACACGGTAGGAGAAATTTTGCGAACATTCAGCATACAGAAGTTTGGAAAATTGATTAATATTTTGACGGTATTGCTGGTTGCAATACTCAGCCTCATCGCCATGAGCACGCTGAGCGGCTGTGGAGATAAATCCGCAGACAATGCAGCAAGTGACAAGGACGGGGCTAACCTGAGTTTTTCTTACGCCGAACCTTCGGACCCCTCCGCATTGGACCCCGCTTTGATCGACGAATCAGTTGGGGTAAACATCGCCCGCTATCTTTTTGACGGACTTGTGTCTTACGACTCATCTTCCGGAGAGGTCAAACCGGCCGTCGCTGAAAGCTGGGATTTCAATGATGATGCTACGGTTATAACGTTCCATCTTCGCAAGGGAGTGAATTTCACGAATGGCCGTACTGTAAAGGCGGAAGATTTTGTTTACGCCTGGACGAGGGCGCTGGACCCGGCAACCAAGTCCACGATGGCATCCACGATCATGGAACCGATCAAGGGAGCGGGGGAGCTCGCAAACGGTGAAACGAACAAACTTGCGGGCGTGGAAGCGGTTGATGATACAACCCTGAAAGTCACACTCAATTATCCCCAGGCTGAATTCGTCACTTTCCTGGGTCATCCGGTATGTTCTCCCGTTCCTGCCGAAGAAGCAGGGCGCACAGATCAGAGCTACTCCGAGAAGCCTGTTGGCAATGGTCCATTCAAGCTGATGGAGTGGAAAAAGGGCGAGTCTGTCGTGCTTGGAAGAAATGATGAATATTATGGCAACAAGGCCAGGGTGGGACAGGTGACCGTAAAGTTTATTCCCAGTCCCTCCACTTCGATCGCCGAGCTGAAGGCTGGCAATGTAGATATTGTGAAAATCATTCCACCGGGCCAGACCCAGGCGTTGCGTAACGACAGCTCCGTGAAGATAAACGACGGCAAGGTCGATGCCTTGAGGTTCGCAGGATTTAATTTGACCGAGGCTCCCTGGAAGGATAATGACAAACTAAGGCAAGCGATTAACTACGCCATCGACCGGGATACTATTACCGGCAAGGTCCTTCAGGGACAGGAGGCTTCGGCTGACGGCATCGTGCCCGCCGGCATGAAGGGGCATCAGAATAATGCCATGCCATACAGGTACGATCCCGAAAAGGCGAGACAATTGCTCGCTGACGCAGGTTTTCCTGAAGGTAATGGTCTGCCGCCTCTTGTGTTGACATATCCGAACGAAGGGCTGGCCGCTGATGTCGCACAGGCCATGCAGGCACAGCTGAAAGTGGTTGGCATTCCGGTTGAGATAAATGGTATGGAGATGGGCGGCTTTTTAGATGAGATGACTTCCGGCAAGCTGTCATTCTTCCTGATTTCATGGGTGGCCGATTACCCGTCACTCGATACGTTCCTCTACACGTTATTCCACTCCGCCAATATTGGAGCCCAAAATGTGTTCCAGTATTCAAACCCGGATGTTGACGGATTACTGGACAATGCCCGCTCAACCAAAGATGAAAGCAGGCGAACCGGGACTTACAACGAGGCCGAGCGCAAGATTCTCGAAGACGCCCCCCTCGTGCCGGTTACGTTCATCGATGATGTGATGGCATATTCCCCCAGGGTAACAAAGTTCGTGCATACACCTATGGGCGATCTTGCGCTGAATGAAATCGAAGTATCTGACAAGTAGCTATCCAGGTTGATCCGTGGGGCTCTCCAGCCGGGGAGCCCCACTAAAACCTCACGGGGGCGGCCAGGGGAAAAGATGCCTTTCTTTCGCTTCATCCTTTACCGCCTGCTGCAGATGGTGGTGGTGCTACTGGGCGCCATCACAATACTCTTTGTTGTTCTATACCTTCTTGTGCCGGGCGATGCCGCTCAGGTGTCTCTGGGAAATCACGCCTCATCTGAGGCAGTCGAAGCGCTGCGAAACCACCTGGGCCTTGATCAACCCATATGGGAACAGTATGGATTGTATCTCTGGCGTGTGATTCATCTCGATCTCGGGACTTCCTACGATCTGAACCGCAGCGTAACAAGCATAATTGCGGATTATCTCCCGGCGACCGCATATCTGGCAGGAGGCGCTCTTTTGCTCGAAGCGGTCTTCGGCATCGGCTGGGGGATGCATATAACTACGAACAAATCCCTTCGATTAAGCGGCATGTCAACAATAACGAGCGCAATATTACTTTCAGTGCCAGTCTTCTTTCTCGGACTTCTTCTTCAGTATATTTTTGCCAGCAAGTTAAAACTGCTGCCGATTTCTGGTCTGGGCGGGTGGAATCCACTGAACCTTGTTCTTCCGGCCCTGTCTCTCGCCGCGGCCCAGTCGGTCGTTATCGCCGCCGTGATGAAAACCTCGCTAACTGAAGAGATGAGAAAACCATATATTCTGGCCGCACGCTCAAGGGGATTGTCCTGGAGGCAGGCCATGAGATCACATGCCATGCGCAATGCCCTGGGGCCGGTTGTGACAATTCTCGGCATCGATCTGGGAGTACTTCTGGGCGGTGCCATGATCA
>JBBAAB010000125.1:0-5061 GCA_041658445.1 Thermoleophilia bacterium | reverse complement strand
GTACTGCTGGTCCTCACCGGCAGGGAAACCGACGTCAAGTCTCTCAAATACGCATTCAGCATCGCCGGCAGGACGCAGGCGGGCCTGGAAGTTCTGGCGGCCGCCGACGATGGCACCTCGGAAGTGCTGAGACTTTGCGAGGAGGAAGCGCGCCGGCAGGGAGTCACCCTCAAGATCACGAGGAAGAGCGGCTGCATCAAGGAAGCAGTCATCAAGTACGCCAAAGATCGCCGCGACCTTATATGCGTAGTGATCGAGTCCACCGAAGCCCTCAATACTGATTGTTCGAGCGAGCAGAAGAGGCTTACCGGTGTCTGGGAAAAACTGGGCTGCCCGCTGTCGCTCGTCTCGGAAAAAACAAGTTAACAAACCTGAAATGGGAGCATTATCTTGAGTAAAACCGTAAAGAAAAAGCCATATCTTAGAGCGCTCCTGTTGGGAGTCATCTCGGCCGCATCGTACGCTTACCTGTTCACCCATGTGAACCTGGTGATGGAGTATTTCGTTAAAGGCGGATGGTACGCGGCGTTGCCGATCCTGACGGCATTGTACTTCTCCATCGTCCATGGTTCCTTCGCCAGCACTATGCTCTCGATTCTGGGACTACAGGCCGCCAGGGGTACAGGTCACTGATTACGCGTCAAACTCAACAAAGGAGATGGAACGAAAGATGAAAAAATGGATCGTGGTACTTCTGGCGGCATTATTTATAACGTTGGTGTTTGCGCCCGCCGCTTTCGCGGAGAGCGCACCGCCGGCTGATTTCAAGATCGGCTCGTTCACCCAGGTTGATGCAGCCTCGCATACGGCGACGTTCGTCCCTTCTGAAACCGGCGAACTCACGACCGTCACGATTGACGAGTCCATCAAGCCGGAGGACATCAAACTGGATGACAAGGCAATGGTGTCATTCAGCAACACCGAGGGCTCGGAAGCTGTATCGGAGATAACACCGATGTTCCTGGGCCTCACCAGGGACAAATTGATCGCCCTGCTGATAGTAGGCCTGATAGGTGGCCTGCTTAGCGGCTTCATCGGTTCGGGCGGCGCCTTCGTGCTGACGCCCGCGATGATGTCACTGGGCGCCCCGGGAGCTGTTGCGGTAGCCAGTAACATGTGCCACAAGTTTCCCAAGGCCATGGTTGGCGCCTACAAGAGGTTCCGTTACGGTCAGGTGGACGTCAAGCTCGGGCTTGTGCTCGCGGTCTCCTCCATAGTCGGTGTCCAGGTTGGTTTTCAGATCCAGAAATGGATACTCGATTCCTGGGGCAGCGCCGGGTCGGATCTTTATGTGAGCTTCGTCTTCGTTATCATCCTGCTGGTCGTCGGCCTCATTGTGTTCAGGGATGCCTTGACCATGTCAAAGGGCGACGAGGAAGCCAAAACTCCCAAGCTGGCGTTGAGACTACAGAAAATCCAGCTCCCGCCAATGATCCATTTCAAAAAGGCCGATGTTGTCATCTCGGCCTGGGTGACCTTCCCGGTTGGTTTTTTCACCGGCCTTCTGGCCGCGACGATCGCCGTCGGCGGCTTCGTTGGAGTACCCGGCATGGTCTATGTAATCGGCGCCACCGCCATGGTGGCCAGCGCCACCGAATTGCTCATCGCCTTCGTAATGGGCATGTGGGGCTCGGTGCAGTGGGCTATGGCGGGTCTGGTTGATGTACGGCTCGTTCTTATCATCCTGGCGACTTCACTCGTCGGTGTTCAACTGGGCGCCCTGGGTACCACCTATGTCAGGGATCACACGATCAAGCTGGTGATGGGGACTGTGATGATCATCGTCGCCGTCAGCAGGGGCGTGAAGATTCCCGTTTACCTGGATCATCTGGGAATCATCTCTCTGGACAAGAGCCTGGCCGGCACGCTCGACGCCATCAGCTTCTGGTCGCTGATTGCCGCTCTCCTGGTCGCCGGGGGCATCATCTCCGCCGCCATGATCAAGGGTATAGTCAGGTCCAGGATCGAGGAAAAGGAAGCGGCAGTTGCGGGGAGGGTCTGACATGGGTAACTACAGCAAGATACTCGTCGCTTTCGACGGCTCTGAATCGAGCCGCAACGCCCTGAGCCAGACACTTTCCAAGTTTGAGGAGAGCTGGATCAAGGTCCTGATTGTCGTGCCGGCTTACGAGGGAGACCTCGAACTCGTCGGTATCCACGATGTCCAGGGTCTGTTGCGCGGACCGACGGAAGAACTGACGCAGGCGGCGCGGAAGATCATCGGTTCCGAATCGGCCAGAGTGAACATAGACGTCGTTAAGGGCGAGGCTTTTGAGCGTATAATCGACGTCGCTGAAAATGAAAGCTGCACGCTGATAGTCATGGGCCGCCGTGGCCTGCATCGCCTGGAACGGATGCTGATGGGCAGCGTCACCGCCAAGGTGATCGTCCACTCTTCGACAGATATCCTGGTCATCCCACGCGACGCGGAGATCGGTTGGGATAAAATAATAGTCGCGACTGATGGATCAACCGACAGCGAAAAAGCCCTGACAAAAGCTATTGACCTCGGTAAGTCGCGCGGCGTCAGTATAACCGGCGTTACCGTCGTCGACATGCACCCCGAACACTATGCGGATGCAGCGGAAGTCGTGGATAAGCTCGACGAAAAAGCAAAAACAGTCCTCGAACAGACGGTGGCGCTCGCCAGCGACGCGGAAGTGGAATTGCGTACGCAGTTGTTGCACGGCAATCCGGCAGCGGAGATAACGGGCTATGCCCGTGAGAACAATGCCGGCATCATCTTCGTGGGCAGCCGCGGACTCACCGGGCTTAAGAAGATATTCCTGGGGAGCGTAGCGGAAAAGGTCATCGGTCTGTCACCCTGCGCCGTGTATGTGACCAAACCTGACTAGCTATCCGGAAAGTGCTACGTCGTTCTACGAAACCAGCGTCACCAGCACCGCGCAGTGAGCATGCCCGATGACCCGCTCGGTGACGCTGCCCATGAGCAGCCTGCCCAGCCCGGTTCGGCCGTGACAACCGACCACGATCAGGCTGGCATTCTTCTCTTTGGCCTTCTCCACGATCTCGATGTAGTTCTTGCCGGTCGAAACCAGGGTCTCGCAGGCGATTCCTCCAGCTTCAGCCATCTGCCTTACTTTAAGGACAGCCTCTTCGGCTTCATTTTGTTTGTTGTCTGAGCTGGCGACGGAGAGGGCTATGAGCGATCCCTCTGTCTTCTTCGCCATCTTGATGGCCTCAGCCGCGGCGGCTTCGCCGTGCGGTGATCCATCGGTGGCTACCAGAATCTTCTTGTAATCATCAGCGCCGTCGCGGGGAACAACCAGCACGTCGCAGGGGGCGTGGCCGATGACCTTGGCGGTAACGCTTCCCATGGCGACCTTTTTGAAACCGGTGCGGCCGCGCCTGCCCATTATAATCAGCTCGGAACCATCCTTCTTCGCCTCGTCCACGATGATCTGGTATGGACTGTCACCGGTATGTACCTCCGTAACACAATTTATCCCGGCGGAGTCGGTAGCGGTTTTCACGGATGCCAGGGTCTCGACTGCTACGGCCTCGGCCTTGGCAACAAGCTTCGGCGCTTCAGAGGCATATTCTTCGTTGGCCTCGACGATATCGATTGCAACCAGACGGCTCGAGCACTTGCCGGCAAGGTTGATGGCCTCGCTGACGGCGCCGGAGCTGAACTCGGAACCGTCCGTGGCCAGCAGGATCTTTTCCAGGTTGTTTATCGGGCAGACTTCAGCCATGTCAGTGACCTCCCGAGGGGAGAACGCCGGATGCCGCCAGAACCAGCACCATCACTTCGGCTACGGCCAGCATCGCGTAGATATAGTCTTTCCGTTTGAGAAAGATCGGCAGGATCGACAGGTAGCAGATTACGGTTACGGACGCCAGAAACGCGATCGGCGCGAAGGTGAGAAAGTCGCTCTTTTTCAGGTTCTCCAGGCTCGCCCAGGCCCAGCCTGGCTCGATCCCGGTTTCATGTAGATACCCGGCTTCCTCTCCATTAACTACGCTATGGAGTTTCAGTCCCCAATAACTGGAAACATCCTCAACCGGAATAAACGGCTTGGGAAAACCGGTGAGATAGAGCACAAATGTGATTACGAGCACCAGGAGCCCGACTTTCATGGCAATATCCAGGATCGCGCCGTATCGTTTCTGCTCAACGCTCGCGCCCGGGGTTGAAACCGGAATTTTTATGGCTTTTCCTTCCAAAACTGACTCCCTTTCACTAAAACCCACAACTGTAAACGGGCTTTCTACCCGGGATTACGTTATTTCCAGACTCCCGTACCTTTAAGCAGGGCCCGCAGTCCCGCAAAGACGAGCATGACCAGGACGATGACCCGCACGGCCGAGGGTTTGGTCTTAGCCAGAATCTTCACTCCCACAAGCGAGCCAAACATGATGCCGATGATCGATGGCACCACGATCATGGGTATGACGGCGCCGGCGTTGAGATACATCCAGGCGGCGGAAGTATCGGTGGTGGCCAGCAGGAACTTGCTTGTCGCAACCGAGACTTTCAGCGGCGCGCCCATGACCAGGTTCAGAACCGGCACGTTGGCCCAGCCGGCGCCAAGCCCGAACATGCCGGCCATGAAACCGATGCCAATAAAGAGGATCAGCCCGGGGATAGTGCGATGGATCTTCCAGTTAATGTCTTTGTTTGATGAAGGCTCGTGATAGACGCCGCTGATCCTGAGAATACTGGAGAGTTTGTCGGCCTGCTGAACGTCCGGATACTCGGATTTCTTGGCCAGGAACATGATGACGACAATGGCGAGGATGGCCAGACCCATCGTGGTCTGAATGACCGCGTCTGAAAGGGCGAGACCTACCATGGCGCCCATGACGGCGGTGGTCGAGGCGATCAGCGCCACCGGAATGGCAAGCCTCAAATCGGCAAGTCCTTTTTTAAGCAGTCCGGGCCCGGCTGCCAAAGAGCCGGCCAGAGCTACCAGCAGGCCCGCTCCCCTGACGAAGTCCATGCCGAAGGGGAAGAAGCCGCCGATAATCGGCGTGTATAAAACGGCGCCGCCGACGCCGCCGAGCACAGCCAGGATCCCCATGACAAAAGTCACGATG
>JBBAAB010000124.1:0-5098 GCA_041658445.1 Thermoleophilia bacterium | reverse complement strand
CCCGAGTGCAACTGGAATAGAGAGTGCTTGCCACAGACGGCTGGGCTCAGACCTTCTCTGAAACTTGGACGTGATCTTGGTAACTCTCTCGGCTGCATCGGTCATGGGTCCGATACCTCGATTCCTGCCATAAGCAAACCTATCTTCTCGATTTGGGCCTCGCTTGCATCGAGAATACCCATGATGCGTCCGCCAAAAAGGACCGCGATCCTATCGGCCAATTCGAGGATCTCATCCAGATCCTCTGATGCCAATAGGATTCCAATGCCTTCCGCGCGTTTGCTCAACAACTGTCCGTGTACAAACTCAATGACGCCAATGTCTAGTCCTCTCGTCGGCTGATTAGCCAGCAAGCACCGCGAGCACCGTTGAAGCTCCCTGGCCAGGATCAGTTTCTGCTGATTGCCCCCCGAGAGAGTGCTTGCAGGGGAATCCGCGGAGGACGTGACGATTCCGAACTTTGAAATCTGTGCCTGGGCGTGTAGCATGATCCCCTCGAAGTCGAGGAACGGTCCGCTTCTGCAGGACTCTGATCTCTGCTGGCCCAGGATGAGGTTCTCTGCGACCGAGAACTCCGGAATCAAGCCCTCGTTGAGCCTGTCGCCAGGGATGTGGCCGACTCCGCGGGACATGATGTAGGACGTGGGCTTATTGGTGATGTCTTCCCCTTGCAGGAGCACCTCTCCCGCGGAGGCAAATCTGACGCCCATCAGGACCTCGAACAGCTCTTTTTGGCCATTCCCGGCCACACCAGCCAGAGCTAGGATCTCGCCCTTATGAAGTGTCAGCGAAATGCCTTTCAGCGCCTCCTGGCCTCTGTCGCCCTTTGCCCTCAGGTGTCTGACTTCGAGTACGGGTTCAATGGCAGGTATCTGTTGTTTCTCGACCTGGAAAACGATCTCTCTGCCAACCATCATTCTGGCGAGGTCTTCCTTGGTCACGGCGGTCGTGTCCACCGTGGAAACCAGTTTCCCCTTCCTCAAAACAGTCACCCGGTTGGAAACCCGCATCACTTCGCCTAGCTTGTGGGTGATAAAGATGATTCCCAAACCTGCTCGTGTCATGTCCTGGAGGGCATTGAACAATTTCTCCGTCTCTTGAGGCGTGAGGACGGCTGTCGGCTCATCCAGTATCAACAGCTTGGCTTTGACATAGAGCGCCTTGAGGATCTCTACCCACTGCTGTTCACCGACAGACAACTGCCGGATCTTCGCTCGTAGATCTAGATCCACTCCATACTGATCGCATAACAGGCGTATCTCCGCCTCCGCGCGCCTGTAGTCCACCAGTTGACGCGTTGATTGCGTGCCCGCGATGACGTTCTCGATGATGGTCAAAGGGGGAACAAGGACGAAGTGCTGGTGGACCATTCCGATGCCGAGTGCGATGGCATCGGCTGGCGAGGACAGCTGGACTTGTTGACCCATGAAAAAGATGCGGCCAGCGTCGGGTTGGTAGGTCCCGTATAGACATTCCGCGAATGTTGACTTGCCGGCGCCATTTTCCCCAAGCAGGCAGTGGATTTCGCCGCATCCGACATCGAGCGAAATGGCATCATTCGCCACTACCTGGGGAAAGAGCTTGGTTAGCCCCTCTGTTTTGATTAGTGGTTCCATAGATGTCTCTTGAGGAAAGGAATGCAGGTGCTATCCCGGTCCCATGGTTTCAATAGGCCTCAAGAGCGGCAACCCTGCCCCAGTAGAATGCCTGAACAGGATTGCCGCTCTATCGACAGGACATGCAAGCTGCAGGACGAAAGCCTGGCTTACTTCACTTCTGGAGGTCCCTTCTTGAGCTCAACGACAAGCTTGCCGTCCAGAATGTCTTGTTTGGCTTGCATAACCTTCTCTATCACATCCGCCGGGAGTGTGCTTTCAAATCCGTGCAGAGGTGCCAGGTCGCTGCCGCCTTGGGCCATGGTGAACCAAGTCGCTGTCGAAGGAGCATCGTACGGCTTCCCGGCAGTGGCGTGATTCCACCATTCCTCAATGATGTATCTGATGTCAGGATCCCACTTGGCGACGGTGCTCGTGACCACTACGTCGGCAGCCAGTTCATTCTGGTCTACAAAAGAGCCAAAGGCCAACGCGCCGCCTTCGCGGGCGGCGTCAAAGACGCCAAAGCGGTCGGCGTAGATCCGGTCTGCCCCTGCTATTACCTGTGCTCGGGTCGCTTCGGCTGCCTTTGTAGGATCATACCAGCTCTCGATGTAGTTCACCTTCACCGTAATGTCGGGATTGACGGCACGCGCGCCGTCAAAAAAGCCGTTCATGGGGGTGGTTATGTTCGGGATTGGAAATGCGCCGACTGCCCCGATGACATTTGTTGTTGTTGTCAGACCGGCCAACATCCCCATGAGATACGCCGGCTCATGAGTCATCAAGTCGACATAGTACAAATTGCCGCCGCCTTCGTTGGAATCCATTGCGGCAACCCATAGTAAGTTGGGGAAGGCTGCACTCATCGGGCCGACGTTGTCGGCATACGCTGCGCTATGAGCCCAGATGATCTGATACTTACCGGACGCTGCGTAGTCGCGCAGGACTCGTTCTGTGTCAGCCCCATACACGTTTTCTGTGTAGTCGAGAGTAATCTTGAGGCCGTGGGGTGGATCCGCCATGACCCTGTCCAACGACTGTTTCCACGACATGTTAAACGGCTCCTCCATCACCGAACTGAAGATTGCCGCGATGTGCAAATCAGTTGGCCCTGCGGCCGGGGCTTCAGTCGGCGCGGCGGCCGGGGCTTCAGTCGGCGCGGCGGCCGGGGCTTCAGTCGGCGCGGCAGCCGGGGCTTCAGTCGGCGTGGCGCAGGCTGGCAATAGAAGACCAATCACCAGTATGGCGACAATGGGCGAAAGCCTGTTAGCGTGCATCTCGACTCCCCTCCTTGTTGGGATCTGCTCGTAGTGCTGCTTCCTTCGTGCACACATGCCCAGAACCTCTTCCTTAGATAACGAGGCTCTCAATTGTGCGCAAGAGGTTTCGCTCTAGCCGTATACGACTGTGCCGTGGTTTCTCCCCCCGCCGTCTCCCTCACCTCCTCTCCGTGGCCACAGCGGTAAGTCACCCGAGCGGGCGACGTTCGTGGCTGCGGGCGCGAAATTGCGGCCCGACCTCCGGCTCGATGACCGGAACCGCTTGCAGGGCCTATCTAGTCTCCGCTTGTTCCGCACTTGGTCTACCACTCGGGTACCTTGGCTGTTCCATTTACAGGATTGCCGCTCTATCGGCAGGACACGCAAACAGGTGGACGAAAGCCTGGCCTACTTCACTCCGGAGGTGTCTCATTGAACTGAATGACAAGCTTGCCGTCCAGAATGTCTTGCTTGGCCTGCATGACCTTCTCAGTCACATCCGCCGGAAGTGTGCTTTCAAATCCGTACAGAGGTGCCAGGTCGCTGCCGCCTTCGGCCATGGTGAACCAAGTCGCTGTCGAAGGAGCATCGTACGGCTTCCCGGTTGTGGCGTGAATCCACCATTCCTCGATGATGTATCGGATGTCGGGATCCCACTTGGCGACGGTGCTCGTGACCACTACGTCGGGAGCCATCGCATTCTGGTCTTCAAAAGAGCCAAAGGCCAACGCGCCCCCCTCGCGGGCGGCGTCAAAGACGCCAATGCGGTCGGCGTAGATCCGGTCTACCCCCGCCACTATCTGTGCGCGGGCCGCTTCGGCTGCCTTTGGAGGATCATACCAGCTCTCGATGTAGCTCACCCTCACTTCAACGTCGGGGTTGACAGCACGCGCGCCGTCAAAAAAGGCGTTCGAGGGAACGGCGATATTCGGGATTGGATATGCGGCGACTACCCCGATCATATTTGTTGTTGTCGTCAGACCGGCCAACATCCCCATGAGATAAGCCGGCTCATGGGTCATCAAGTCGACAAAGTACTTGTTGCCGCCGCCTTCGTTGGAAGCCATTGCAGCAACCCACATTATGTCGGGGAAGGCTGCACTCATCGGGCCCACGCTGTCGGCGTAGCTTGCGCTATGAGCCCAGATGATCTGATACTTACCGGACGCTGCGTAGTCGCGTAGGATTCGATCTGTGTCAGCCCCATATACTTTTTCGGTGTAGTCGAGAGTAATCTTGAGGCCGTGGGGTGCGTCCGCCTTGACCCTGTCCAACGACTGCAGGAATGACATGACAAATGCCTGCTCCACCTCCGAGGCGAAAATCGCCGCGATGTTCAATTCAGTCGGCCCTGCGGCCGGGGCTTCAGTCGGTGCGGCAGCCGGGGCTTCAGTCGGCGTGGCAGCCGGGGTGGCACACCCTGATGCAAGAAGGCCGATCAGCAGCAAGGCTGTGATGGGCAAGAACTTGTTCCCAATCATCTTCCGTCCTCCCGAGTTCGAAGAATTCCATCGAAGCGAGATCTCTTTCATTTCAGTGTCCTCCAGTGCCCAAGGTCATTGGTCGGAGGAGCCTTTCTCGGACAGGTCCACTTGCACCTCGACGACTGCCCTCCTTTCTTCGAGGGACTCTGCCATGCTCTTCGTGTGGCGAGTTTAGCCGCACGAGAGAAGATCAGGAATCTCCTTTATTTGGCTAGCAACGGCAGGGTGTAGTATCGGCAGCGTGGCTCCTGCATCCCGGTGGAGTTCCGCTCGATTGAGGACTCCAACCGGCGTGCCGTTGGATGTCAATCCATCAACATAGGAATAAGTGTTTCACTTAGTAGTCTGACGCCCCAAGCCTAGACGTGCCCTACCCATCAGCTTGTCTTGCTATGTGATAGTCCTCCTGGCCGATCATCGGACCTCCGACGCTCGTTCTGCCGCCAAGAAACTCCACCACCATGCGATCATTGATTGCTAAGGCGCTGAGTCATTGGCACGCACCGGCCAGGCCGGCATTCCATCCAGTGGAATTGAATTTCGAGTTTCACTATCCGCTTGAGGAGGCTATAGCCTTTCACTCCGCCGGAGAAGTGCCATTTGTCACCTGCTCCCCTGAGCCAAACCCGTAGTTTGAGTTAATCAGGAGGCATTGACTCATTGCCCATGCTGGACAAGGTCACGCAGCCGCGATCCCATCCGCGGCTGAGCGCCAGAAGACTGTCCGTCAAAGGCGCAACCTTGCAGGATGCAACAT
>JBBAAB010000123.1:0-5120 GCA_041658445.1 Thermoleophilia bacterium | reverse complement strand
CCCTTCACCAGAACATCGGGATGGGCGAATGCCTCTGCGGACTGGCTTTGGAGACGGGAGAGATACTGGTCTCGGACGATTCGGACTGCGACGACCGCCACACTATCAGATACCCGGGAATGAAACCGCATGGTCACGTGATAGTACCGCTCAAGGCCATGGACAAGGTGGTAGGAGTCCTGTACCTCTACACCATTCCGGGTACGAGAGTCGACGATGAAAAAAAGAAGCTCTTTGCCACGATCGGCGGCCAGCTCGGCGTCGCAATCGAGAATGCGCGTCTGTTCGAGAAAACAAAAGAACTGTCACTTCATGATCCGCTCACGGGACTCGCAAATCGAAACTTCATGAATATCGAGCTCAGGAAAACATTTGCCATGGCCCGGAGAGCGAAAAGGCCGCTATCGCTCATCATGCTCGACCTCGACCATTTCAAGCAATTCAACGATACCTACGGGCATCCCGCTGGCGACAAACTGCTGGTGGACATCGCGGCCATCATCGTCAGCATTATGAGGGAAACCGACATGGTTGTCCGCTACGGGGGAGAAGAGTTTTTGATAATCCTCCCGGAGACGGATAGTCCCTCCGCGGTACGGATAGCCGAGCGTATCAGAACGACCATAATGCAGACCGGATTCCTATTTGCCGGGAACGTCCAACCCAGTCACATCACAGTCAGTCAGGGTGTGGCCACCTATGATCAAACGATGAAGGTAGATGAGGAAGACCGGATCATTGTGATGTCTGATGAAGCCCTCTACCACGCTAAGGATTCGGGCAGAAACCGAGTCGAGGTTTACGGGCGCAACAATCGAAGGACCGCCCTGTAATGAGCGGCCCTGACATTTAACCCATCTTCGGAATCTTCGCCATCGACTCCCTGATCTTTTCTTCGGGATACGCGTAATCGGTAAGCTTGCCGCTCAGGTAGTCGTCATAGGCACTCATGTCGAAATGGCCGTGGCCGCTTAAGTTGAAGAGAATGACTTTCTCCTCGCCTGATGCCTTGCACTCAAGCGCCTTGTCGATGGCAGCCTTTATCGCGTGGCTCGACTCCGGCGCCGGGATGATGGCCTCAGCGCGGGCGAACTGAAGGGCCGCGTCGAAGATCTCGGTCTGGCCATAGGCGACAGCGTCCATGTGACCGGCGTCGACGAGGGCGCTGATCAGCGGCGCCATCGCGTGGTATCGCAGACCACCGGCGTGGATGCCCGGCGGGATGAAGTCATGGCCGAGCGTGTGCATCATGAAGAGTGGTGTCGACGCCAGGGCGTCTCCGAAGTCGTAGGTGTACTTACCCTTGGTTACCGTGGGGCAGGCGCTGGGCTCGGCAGCCAGGAATTCAACGTTTTTCTTTCCCTCCAGCCGGTCCTTCATGAACGGGAAGGCCAGGCCGGCGTAGTTGCTGCCGCCGCCGATGCAGCCGATGACGACATCCGGGTAGACCCCCGCCATCTCCATCTGTTCCTTGCACTCCAGACCGACTACCGTCTGGTGCATGAGCACGTGATTTAGAACACTGCCCAGCGCATAGTTGCAGTCGTCGTGTGTGGCCGCGTCCTCAGAAGCCTCGCTGATGGCGATTCCGAGGCTTCCCAGTGAGTCGGCATCGCCCTCGAGGATGGCGCGGCCGGAGTTGGTGCGGTTTGACGGGCTCGCGAACACTTCCGCGCCCCAGACCTCCATCATGCTGCGCCGGTAGGGCTTCTGGTCGTAGCTTATCTTTACCATGTAGACGCTGCATTCCATGCCGAACATCTGCGTCGCCAGGGCCATCGCGCAGCCCCACTGGCCGGCGCCGGTCTCGGTGGCGATACGCCTGATGCCGGCCTCCTTGTTAAAAAATGCCTGCGGCACGGCGGTGTTTGGCTTGTGCGAGCCGGCCGGACTGCCGCCCTCGTACTTGAAGTAGATCTTCGCGGGCGTGTCCAGCGCCTTCTCCAGACGCATTGCGCGGATGAGCGGCGTCGGCCTCCAGAGCTTGTAGATTTCCTGAACCTCTTCCGGTATGTCAACATAGCGCTCGGTGCTCACTTCCTGCATGATGAGCGACATCGGAAAGAGCGGCGTCAGCGCGTCCGGGCCGACGGGCTCGCCGGTCGCCGGGTTGAGCGGCGGCTTGAGGCTGCCCTCAGGCATGTCGGGCGCGATATTGTACCACTGGGTTGGCATCTTGTCTTCAGGGAGTATCGTCTTGACCGTCATGGTGCCTCCATATAATAAATTTGTGCCGGTAACAGAGAAATCTAGCCTGCCGGAGCGTTCTTGGCAAGTGGCAGGAGGTCAAAAAATTGAATGAAACATTGCTGAAGGCTGGTTTTCGGCCAGACAGCCGGTCGCACCACTACAGATTCTCAGTGGATATTTTGGCTTCCTGATGGATGAGATCCTTGAAAACCGGCAGGTGTTTGAAGACAAGGGTGTCGGCGTCCCTGGAGCACGCGATAGTGTAAGTGTGTCCGTAGGGGTTGATGCTGAACTCGAGAAAGACCATGCTGTTCTCCTCGCAATAGTCCGCCGCCGCGTTCTCCGCCTTAACATCATTCCTGGTATCTTTATATTCCAAGGCCGCAAGGCGGGCTGCCTGCTCCGTGACATCGTTGGCTGACTGCCATGTGTAATAGACGGAGGCGCCATCGATGACAATGACCGCTATCACGGCGAAGATCACCGCCAGGACGATGGCGGTTCCGAGAAATCCGCCATCCTCGCTCTTTCCGATTTCCCTCAGGGTTGTGATGATTCGCATTCGGCCCCTCCGACGATTGCAGACGAAATCATCGAACACTTTGATAATGATGTTAACTGATTCGATACCGTAAACCTGATGCCTTCTATCGACGGCGGACTACCAGGAATATGTAGGCGGCCCCCAGGCCGATACCTGCAAGGATGATGCTCAATGCCAGCCATACCCTGCCCGCAATGGGATGGATACTGGCTGCGTCCTCGACCATGGCATGACCGCGCGACCTTGCGCTTGCGTTGAGCCGCGACCATCCTTCCGAGTGATAGGGGACGGTGATCTCCGTCTTGCCGGTTTCCACACGCAGGCGCCATTCGGATCCCTGGGGAAAAGTGACTCCCTCGTTGCCCTCGACCACCATGTCCAGCGTGAAGGCATAAAGTTTGCTGTTGACGACGGTAATGATGGCTTCTCCATCGCCGGACCGCTGCACGAGGGGAGTATCGATTGTGATATTCAACCCGGCGATCTCATCGTTGACGGCACGGCCGATCTCATCAAGATACTCCAGCCCCCGGTTGACATCATCGGGGTTTGCTCTCTCATTCAGCCAGTATGCGTTTTCCGCCGTATACATCCTGCGGGTCAGCCTCACCAGCTCCGGTTCATCGTTATCAACCGCGGCCCGGTAGTCCTCGAAATCCGTATGTACGGCATCCAGCCGCTGATAATAAGTCTGCGCGACATAACCTGCCAGAGGATCATCGTACTTCAGCAATGTGGCCGGCTGGGTATCAGGCCTGTATTTCTGCCTCGCCTCTCCCAGCGTCAGACTCCGTATCCAGGATAATTCGCCAAGCGTGCCGTAGACACGGTCCCGCTGCTCGATGGTGATCGGTGGAGTGGGCGTGGGTGAGGCCGTTATCACCAGGCGATCGGGCTCCGCCGAAAGATAGCTGTTGACCAGGGCCGCGAAAAAAGCATTCGGGTCAGGGCTGTTTCCCAGCAACGACACCGACGCAGCGTCGTTGGCAAAAAAGCTGGTGATTCTCTCACCACTCAGATCACGCAGCCGGTAGTTGACTTCACCGCCGATATCGCGACCCTGCACGTTGATCCGCGAGTTACCGGAGAGAACCACGTGCTCGCCTCCGGTCGCCGCCAGATACCGTAACGAGTCAGTCGTCACATATAGCTCGGGGGCGTATGTCCCCTTGGGAACGGCCGGCAGCTCCAATGACCGCAAAAGGACGTCGTGGCCGAGGCGGAACTGGCCGTTGCCGTCATCCCAACCCTGCCTGGCCAGAATGGGAAGACTCACGAAGGAGTAGGGAGCGGAAAGGATCTCGGAGTTGGCAACCGCGGTGAGTTGACGCAGATTCTTGAGACAATCCGAGGCGGTGCGAGCTTCGGGCGAGGTTTCATTGAAGGTGCCGGTTTTATCGCCTCCAACAAACTCAAATCCGTCCGCAAGGTCGCCAAGTTGATCCAAAAGGACGGGCTCGATGGCATAAGTAGTCTTAAGCTGGGGATATTTCTGCGAAAAGGCGAGATGCTGCATCAGGCTTTCACCCGTCTGGGTACTGGCCTGACAGCGTTCCAGAAGGCGTGTGTCGATGAACTTGTCCTGCGCGTTTCTCTGGGGAGGGCTGCTTGCCGTCCATAGCATGACCAGATCGAGGGGCTCGTGCCCTTTGCCGTCGGTGACCGCCAGCCAGGTCGTCCCCCAAAGGACTTCCTCACCGTTCTGCATGAGGCTTACCTTTACAGGATAACCGCCGCCGTCCGCCTTTAAGTCGCCAGTCTTTGCCTGGTAGCTGGCGACCGCCT
The DNA here is from genome assembly GCA_041658445.1 of Thermoleophilia bacterium. Taxonomy (GTDB): domain Bacteria; phylum Actinomycetota; class Thermoleophilia; order BMS3ABIN01; family BMS3ABIN01; genus JBAZWE01. The sequence continues at coordinate 601 of JBBAAB010000123.1, read as the reverse complement.
GGCCGGAGAGACTGAACTCTTTCCTGACGCTGGCCTCATATATGGGAGCGACAGTAAAAGCGTTTGCCGCCAGAGGCGATGCCGGCGGATATACCCTGAGCACCAGGTCACCCGAAAGGCTCCTTCCCGCCGAATCGGCCACGATGTCAAAATTGACCTTGTCGTCGGGCACGTAAAGAAGTCTGTCGGTAACAATGACCAGACTGTTTCCCGCGGCCTGAGCCGTTTGGCCCGTTATTACGGCGACAAGCGCCATCGTCAGGGAAAGGAAAAGGAGGGTTATCAAGATGACCGGCGCTGCTACCGGCACCAGCTTTTTTTTTGTAAGCCTGCCTGGGTATATCACTGGAGGTTTGTGAACTTTGTTCCCTCTTTATGTCTGCGGCGATTCCCCCGCCTTCGCCGGCATTCGCGGCCGTCCCCTGCCGCAAGCCGCGAACGTATGATAGCATAGCGCCTGAAAAGGGACGCACCAGAAGGCCCGGGCTTTAAGGAAAGTGACCGGCGCGGATCGAATAAACTACTTTTCTACCAGATGACCGGCAAATCCTTGCAAAAAAACCGCCGACAGCCAAATACGTTGGACCAGATCCAGGAGTCG
>JBBAAB010000122.1:0-5180 GCA_041658445.1 Thermoleophilia bacterium | reverse complement strand
CCGCGGTGGGACTGTTCCTCTATCTTCTCTCCTCCTCCGCGGGGCCGCTTCCCGGGTCATCCACGGTCAGCACGGATGCCTATGGCACATCCACGGGCCAGCCGGCCGCGGAAAACGCTGACTCGGTAACGATTTTATCCGATGTCGCCACTCAGGATATCCGGCAGGCGGACTTCGCTGCGCTTTTAGCGGACGAACATGCATCCGCGCAGGGAGTCGAGAACAAACTGTTTATGGATATCAACGGCGATGGCGTGGAAGAAGCACTGATACTGGTGCGGGGAGAAGGAGAAAACCATCCGCTCGATCTTTATCTGTATAAGATGAAAGGCGACCGCGCGGAAGTGATATTCAGGGAAACAGGAGTAGCTCAGGGCGAGGCTACTTTCCAGGGGCCATGGCTGGTTGTGACGGAGGGCGTATACTCGTCAGGCGACCCCCTCTGCTGCCCTTCTTCCGTCAAGCGGACGTATTACGTATTCAAGGACGGCGCACTTGTAGTCTCCAAGGTCGAGACGGCTCCTCCTCTGGCACAATAAGTATCAAGTCATAACTTCCACAAATCGCCGCCAACCCGCTGATTTTTCTCAGTCGGTTTTCTTTCAGCCCCGTCCCCTGATCAGCTTCAACGTCGCCAGCCGGTCAAGAAGAATATGCTCGTGCTCCCGCTCCCATTTCGCAAGCTGCTCGAATATCGACCTGGTCTCAGGATCACTTGCAGCATCGGCTCCCTCGCGGTACATTTCCTGGGCTTTGCGCTCGTTTTCGATTGCTTTCTCCATCAGCTTGATAACATCCATGCTCTGCCTCCGTTCGCTACGAATTCTCTATAGTTATGATAACCATCGCTGTCAGCGACAAAACCAGAATCATCGCCGAGATCCACAGCCCCAAACTTTTCCAGGTCTGTCTGTGCAGTGCCTGGGCAAAAAAATGCGTCCCCACCGCCGCTGACGAGGAAAACGCTCCGACGACGAAAAACAGCAGGAGAGGCGGCGTGTGTTCCACGGGCGTCACCCCTACCACTCCCTCCCAGGACTTTAATACATAGTAAAAAACCAGCACGAATTCGACGAAGCCCGCGGCGACCTGGAGTGACAGGCGCTCCTTTTGAAGCACCAGACTGCGGGATAAAAGCTGCTTGCTCTGTTCCTGGATCGCCGCCTCCTCCCCGGCCCTCAGCAATTCCACCTGGGTTCTGACAACCTCGATTGCAGCCTGTGCGTTCTCCCGGGAGAAATCGAGGTGGCGGGTCTCGGTCGATGCGGCTTCCAGGTCAGACCGGAAGACGCCCATGTAGTGTTGGCCGATTTCATCCCGGGCTCCAGGCTGCGTTCCCAACAGGCCGGCCAGTGCGTTTTCGAGCTGTACCGTTTCCTGGGCGATCCGATCTTCCGCCTGGCGTACCAGGAGAGAGTCGGTCGCCAGTATTCCGAACATGCGGGAGAGACTGGTTATGTGCTGCTCCAGCTCCCGGGTGTCCGGTGCCCCCGACGCGCCAGAAACGACTTCCTGGTGCAGCAGCGAGCCTACCTGCCGATCGATATCGTTACGTTGTTCGATTATCGTCCGCCGCTGGTGACCGAAATGAGACGCAACCCGGCTGAGTTTTTTTACCAGGGCGTCCATCCGTGGGAACGAACCCGAAAGAAAGAGGTCGACATCGTCTGTTTCCAGGGCGTAGTAATCGCGACCCCGATGGCTGTGTTCGAGTATGTGCGCAAGCACCGCCTTTTCGCCGAAGGTCTCCGGGTCCAGATCGCTTTCAACAACACGTCCGCCCAGGATGGACTTCGCGGTTGCGGCCGGACCGGGGCCGGACGATACAGGGGCGGCAATGAGAGTCGTCTCGCCGAAGATGGTTACACCTGCGTCCATGACACGGGTACGGTCCGTGTCCACGCGCGCGAGCGCATCACGCCACATTTCCTCCGGTTCTTCAGCGGTCGCTGATTTATATATTGCCTCGATCGCCGTCAGGTCCGGGAGTACAAGCAGGCAATAGTCGATGTCGTCGCCAGCAGCCCGCTGAATGATCCGGCACTGGCTCGCAGGTTCGCTCTCAGCCTGGGTCAAACCGAGAGATATGGCCGGCTCTCCCAGGGCCAGTTTTTCAGAGGTTAGCAGCGACCAGAGTTTCTGCTGGTCCTCGTCATCCTCTTTGAGCAGATAGTAGTAATGTACCGCAATGCATCGGAGCTCGGGCTGCATTCGGCCTCCCCTGTAGATTCAAAGTTCCTGAAGATGATGCGTAAACAGATTTTAACTGCAGGGGAGTACAGAAACCAGAAAGAATCAGTCCATGGTCAAAGATGAGCGTCTGCGATGCCCCATCGTGATCACGGGAACCGATAAGCTGCAGGAAAACAAGAGTGATCATCGGTACGGGTGAGATACAAACCGCTCCTATGAAAATCCAGTCACCAACACTCATGATCCGCACCTCCTGTTGCTCCGAACGTATCCCTGGCAGCTGTTGAGAATAACCGCATGCCGGTTTGATTACCCTACCATCGGCGCCGGACGGAAAAAGTTCAAATGTTGGAGCCGGGTATGAACTGGGAAGTACCGGTACCCGGAGGTGATTGGCAACCCGGCCCGGCTCGGATAGGATTCACGCGTTACGTTCATCAATTTCAGCGTCGGCTTTTATGGAGGACGGGCGCCGAGTCTGCATCAATACCGCATGGCAGGTCCTGTTGGATTTCGGGCTCAGGCAAAAAAATGTGGCAACCATGAAGTCAATATATATACAGCCGTTCGAAGAAGCCGCAGCCGGGCTGCTCGAAAACGTTACCGCCGCTATCGGGGAAGTGTTTGGCATTAAGACGGTCCTGGGGCGAAACCTGACCGAGCCGAAAAGCTCCCTGGACAACCGGAGGAGCCAATACCGGGCGCAATGTTTCCTTGAAGCGCTGAGCGAGGAAAGGGAGAGCCTTTCACAAAGAGCGCCCGGAGAATTGTTGCTGTTGGGCATAACTCGTATGGATCTCTTCGTTCCCAGGCTGAACTTCGTGTTCGGCGTGGCGGAACGCGAGAAAGGCGTCGCGGTTGTTTCCGTAAACCGGCTTGAGCCGGAGTTTTATGGGAACACACCAGACCGCGAGCTGATGCAAACGCGGTTGCTCAAGGAGTCCATACATGAAATCGGCCACGTCCTTGGTATCAACCACTGCGGCGACCCTCGCTGCATCATGCACTTTTCCAGCACCATCGGCGACACGGACTCCAAGGGACCCGGATTTTGCTCGCGCTGTGAGATGAGGCTCCAGGCACATGAACAATGGCGGTAGTAATCCGCCGGGAAGATCCGTCTAGAAGAACCTCTCCAGCTCTTTATCCATACCGGCCGGCTCAAATGGCCGCCGGACAAGCGGCGGTTTGCCCGCGAGAACCGGGATGGAATCTTCCATGACGGGACGACTGTTCCTGTAGATGACCCCGGTCGGTATCCTCTCGCCGAACTCATGTGCCAGCCGGAAGGCCGCCTCCCGGTCGGTGGGATCATGGTCTTCGCCGACGCGGTAGACCCTCTCCCTATACCAGCTCAGGGTATTTATCCGGTTGTATGTGATGCACGGCTGCAGGATGTCAAGCAGCGCGAAGCCCTTGTGCTCCAGGGCCATTACCATGAGTTCTTTCAGGAAAGCGCCATCGCCGGTGAAGCCTCGCGCGACGAAGCTCGCGTCCATTGCCACGGCAAGCGCCACCGGGTTGAGCGGCTCGAGAAAGACACCATACGGCTGTGTTTTGGTGACTGTCCCCTCCTGCGTGGTAGGCGAGGCCTGTCCCTTGGTGAGTCCGTATACCTGGTTGTCATGTACAAAAAGATTGATATTGTTGTTGCGCCGCATGGCGTGCAGGAAATGGTTGCCGCCTTCTCCGTAACAGTCGCCGTCCCCTGCTATTGCGATGACATGCATCTCGTGATTTACCAGCCGTATGCCAGTCGCCACCGGCAAGGTCCGGCCGTGAAGGCCGTTGAAGGTATTGCCTCGGGTATAATGCGGCAGCTTGCCGGCCTGACCGATTCCCGAGACCATGATGATCTGATGGGGCTCGAGCCCCAGCGCCACCATCGCTTCCTTGAATGTCTTCAGGAGGGAGTAGTTGCCGCATCCCGGGCACCAGGACGGTTTCTGCCCCCTGTAGTCTTCGAGCTCAGGCATCGAGATACTCCAGTAGGTCTTCCAGCAGAAAAGGTCTGCCGTCGTACTTGTTGAGTAAATGGGTGAATTCGTAGCCGGTCTCCATGCGGACCAGGCGCGCGAATTGGGAGGTGGCGTTGTTCTCCACACAGACGGTGCGTTTAGCGTTGTTCAAAACAGTCAGGTAATCGAATTTTTCAGTACCAGGGAAAGGCCAGATCTCGCTGAAGTGCAGCATGGCTATATTATGACTACTCTGCAGTACATCAACTGCTTCCTTCATGACGCCAAAGGTTGAGCCCCAGCCCGTGATGACTGTCTCGGGATTGTCGGAACCATAGAGCAGCGGTGGCTCGATTTCTTCCCTGATCAGCGGCATCTTCTTCAGCATGCGTTTCTCGACCATGCGGACCCGCGTTTCGGCGTCTTCCACAAGATGCCCGTCCTCGTCGTGTTCGTCGCTGTCGGTAACAACGAGGTGCCTTGAGGCGCCCGGTTCGGCCAGCGGCGATACCCCTGTTTCCGTGTAGGCGTGCCGCTTGTATTCTTCCATCCCCGCCAGGGCGTCCGCCCGCAACCGGTAATCCTCATACCTGATGCGTGAGGCGTCCAGACCGTCGAGCGTCCACTCCGAATCGATGAGATACTGGTCGGAGATGATAAAGGCGGGAACCTGGTATTTTTCCGCAAGGTCAAAAGCCTTGCCGGTCAGATAAAAGGACTGTTCGGGGCTGCCGGGCGCCATGATGATGCGAGGGAACTCCCCATGTGCGGCGTTGAGGACGTAGAGCAGGTCGCCCTGTTCGGTGCGGGTGGGAAGGCCGGTGGCTGGCGCCGGCCTCTGCCCGACGAAGATGACAACCGGGGTTTCCGTCATGCCCGCCAGCGACAACCCTTCAACCATGAGAGCGAAGCCGCCGCCCGCGCTGCCGGTCATGGACCTGACGCCCGCGAAGGAGGCGCCGATGGCCATGTTGATGGCGGCGATCTCGTCCTCGGCCTGCTCGACGACGAGGCTGTACTCCCTGCTTT
>JBBAAB010000121.1:0-5225 GCA_041658445.1 Thermoleophilia bacterium | reverse complement strand
CGCCGGCCGTGAAATTCAGCACATCGTTCCAGTTTAATGAGCCTATCCTGAAAGAATATGTCGTATTGACCAGCAGACCGTAAACGCTCAAGCTTGTAATGCCGCCGTTTGTAGACGAGGAGAATAGCACCGTGCCGGCGCCGTTGAAATTGGTGGAAGAGGCCAACAGCTCATAACCTTCGGTACCCTGCTGGGGTATGTCCCAGGTTACCGCGGCACTTGTCAGGAAAACAGCGCTTACAGCCGGCGAGCCGGCCGCTTCGGCCAGCGTGCTGGTGGACAGGACGCCTGAGAAATTAAGCGCGCCGCTCCAGGCAACGGCCCCGGCACGGAAGAAATAGGTGGTATTGGCCAGCAGTTCCGGCAGCACAAGCGAAACCTGGTTGCCATCGGAGGTGGCCGATGAAAGCACGGAGCCGGTACCGTTAAAATTGGTGGAGGAAGCCTGCAGCTGGTAGCCTTCGGCACCGCCCGCGGGCTTGGTCCAGGCGAGCGCGGAGCTTGACAGGTAAACGCCGCTGAAAGCGAATCCCGAAGGCGCGCCGGGCAGTGTTGCGGTGGAGCCCAGCACAAGGCGGTTCGCCGCGCCATTCCAGTTCAGACCGCCCACGCGGAAGAAATAGGTAGTGTTGGGGTCAAGGCCGATAACGGAAAGGGTAGAGGATAGAGGGGCTAGGGTAGAAGATGAATACACAATACCTGTGCCGGCAAAATTAGTGGATGATGCCTCAAGCCGGTAGCCTTCGCAGGTGGAAGATGAGGGTGAAGCGGGCAGGGCCTGCCATTGCGCGGAGACGGAACTGGAATAAACATCCAGGAACACCGGGTCAGCCTGCTGCGGGGCGTTGACCAGCGTGGAAGTGGAGGAGAGGTTTATGAAGTTCCTTAATCCCGCGTGGTTAATGGAACCGACCCGGAAGTAATAAGTGGTATTCGGGTAAAGCCCGGAAATTGTCAGTGTGGATTGAGCGACCGCGGCCGTCACCGAAGAAAGCGCGGTCCCGGTGAAGTCGGAAACCGTGGAGGCCTGGAGTTCGTAACCCCGGGCCGAAGAGGAAGAAGGCGACGCTGGGAAAGCTATCCAGCCGAGCGTTGAACTTGTTACGTACACACCCAGGAACGCCGCCGTAGTAGTGGATGGCTTAATGGCCGTAGTGGCAAGGCTTTGGTTTGAACTGAACGCGGAAAAGTTGCCTGAACCTCCCGCCGCATCGCGGGCCTGAGCCCTTGCGTAGTAAGTGGTATTCGGCAGCAGCCCGCTGAAAACGTAATCCGGCCCCGCAATGAAACCCGAATCCTGGTTGATTATTCCGAAGTTGGGATCAGTAGACGCCTGCACCTTGAACGGTGCCGCGTGCAGCCCGCTCAAAGGGTCCGAGCCCGACAGCCCGGTAAGCGTCAGCCCGTAAGTGGTCGGGGTGTTAAGCGAGGCGAACGAAGGCGCGGCAGGCGGTGTGGTGTCCACGAGGATGGTGTATTGCGCGGTTGTCTGGTTGGAATCAAGCGCGGCGGCTATGAACATCACCTGATTTGTGTCGGCGCCGGGCGAATCTGTCTGTCTGAGGGCGAGACCCGAAGCCGGCATGGAGGAGGTGAAAGTCTGAGCGGCGGTGGTGCCCTTGGCGCCGGTGATCGAGATCGTAGTAGTGGAGACCCGCGTCCAGGACAGGTCCGCGCCCGACTGCGTGGATATTTCCACGTTCGGCGCGCCCAGTTGCACACCCCTGGTATTATTCAGGGAGTAAAGTTCCTGTACCTGCGTTGCGGTAAGCGCGACAGTTGAGATCAGCACTTCATCAATAACGCCCGTTGCGCTGACATTGCCGGGGAAGAAACGGTAGTTTCCGCCCCCTAAATCGGCGGCATCGTTCATTTCGCCATCCACACTGGCCGCGCCAACCCAGGCATAGGAGGCAGTCGCATAAGTGCGGGCATTGGCTGAGGTGGCCAGGGCGCCAGTGGCCGCCTGGTTCCCATCCACATAGAGAAACATTCCGGAGGGATTAAGGACCGCTGTTACAAAGTGCCAATTGCCGTCGGTATAGGCGCTGGCGGCTGAAATGATCCTGCGGGCTCCGGCAGCTCCGCCATAAACCACGAACGAGAGTTTCCCGCTGGTATCACCCCAGCCGATCTCGGCGTCGTAATTGGCTGCCCCGGCCGAAGCTGAATCGGCGGTCTGGAAGAGGAAACCCCTGCCCAGAGTGGTTTTAAACCACAAGCTGACCGAGAACTGGTTATTTGCGGCCGAGCTGCGCCATGGAAAGAGAGTTGGGGTTACGCCGTATTGGCTGGAGCCGTTAAAATCAAGAGCGTAACCGCCGAGCTTGCTGTCAACACCCGAGAGCCAGGCGGGCGAACCGTTGAGCGTCAGGTTGCGGCCGTGGTTTGAGGCATCCCTGGCGGTTGCGCCTGAACCGTCGTTCAAATGCCACAGCGCGAGGTGGCTGGGCGTTTCGGTTATGGCGAGCCCCGGCGCGAACGCGCTCTGCACGCTGGCGCGGATATTAGGGGTGGTGGTGTCGGTGTAGAGCGAGCCGTCTATGAACTGGCCGAGCGAGTTTGAAACCTCGAGCGTGCCATTGAGGAACGCTGGCTTTGCCGAAGCCTCGGTGGTTGTCGAGCCGTAGAGCGTAAAGGTGGATGCTATATTCTGCCAGTTGAGCGCCCTGACCCTGGTGTAATATACGGCCCCGGATACCAGCCCGCCGATGTCGGTAGAGGTGGAGTCGGTTATGCTTTCAATAATATCGCCGGTAAAGTTGGCGCTGGTGGAGATCTGCGCGGCGTAATTAGTGCCCTGCGGGTTGTAGCCTGCCGAAGCCGAGCCTGATGACCAGGCGAGCGTAAAGCCGTTGGCCGTCAGGTTGGAGTAGGTTGAAACCGCAATGCCGGGCGCGACTGCAAGCGTTGCGGTGGATGAGAGGTCCGTAAAATCGGTGACCGAGCCCGAATAGTTCTGCGCGCGCACCTGCGCGAACCAGGTGGTGTTGACGGCGAGGCCCGTAAAGGCCGCATAAAGGTTGGCGGTGGTGCTGGCGGCGTACACGTTAAAATCGGAGAAGCTCGAGAGCTGCACCTGGTAGGCGGTGCCGGCCGGGTTCTGTGGCGTGCCCGATGAGAAGTTAACGGTGAGGCTGGAAACCCAGACCGGAGTAAAGATAGTGGAAGCCGCGCCCGGCTGTGAAGCGAGCGTTATGGTGGAGCCGATGCCGGTGTAGGCCGAAAAGACGCTGTTGTTATTGACGGCCCAGACCCTTGCGTAATATGTGGCATTGGGCGCCAGTCCCGCAACCGCGGCAGAGAGGTTAAGCGTCGTAGAGCTGTACAGCGTGCCGGTATAGTTCGCCGCGGTTGACAGATCCAGGCGGTATAGCGTCCAGCCGGGGTTGGAATTGGCCAGCCACTGCGCGGCCATGGAAGAGACGCCGACCATCGTAAAGGTGGAAGCGGCCGACAGCGGCTCGGCGGCAAGCGTTGAAGTGGCTGAAAGGACCGTGTAGTTCGCTTTTGAGTTCCAGTCCAGGCTGCCCACGCGGAAGAAGTAAGTGGTATTCTGAGCCAGCCCCGACACAGTAAGGGTGGAGGGGTTAGGGGTCAGGGTAGAGGAAGAATAGACAACACCGCCGGCAAAATTAGTTGAGGAGGCTTCAAGCCTGTAGCCTTCGCTGGTGGAGTAGGGCGGCGAGGCCGGCAAGGCCTGCCAGCGGGCGGTCACCGAAGAGACGAACGCGCCGGTAAAATCGTAGGCGAGCTTCTGCGGAGCGTTGGCGAGCGTGGAAGTTGAAAGCGCGGCCGCGAAATTAAGGGCGCCGTTGTGGTTAAGCGAGGCGACCTTGAAGAACCATGTGGTATTAGGCGAAAGGGCGTCAACCGCGAGCCCGAAAAGGGTTCCGTCCGCCGTGGCGGACGAGAGCACGCTGCCGGTGCCGTTGAAATTGGTGGAGGAGGCCCAGAGCGCATAGCCCTGCGCGCCGCCCGGGGGTGCTGCCCAGACAAGCACCGAACTGGAAAGGAAAACGCCCGCCATATCCGGATACTGGGGCTGTTCGGCGAGGGTGGAGGTAGAGCCGAGTGTTAAATAATTCGCCTTGGAGTTCCAGTTCAGGCTGCCCGCCCTGAAATAATAGGTGGTATCGGCGGCAAGGCCGGACACAGTAAGGGTAGAGGACAGCGGGGTCAAGGTAGAGGAAGAATACACAATACCGCTGACAAAATTGGTGGACGAGGCCTCAAGGACATAACCTTCGGAAGTTGAGGAAGAAGGCGTCGCAGGCAGCGCGGCCCAGTTGGCAGTGACGGAACTGGTATACACGTTCAGAAAACCGGGGGTCACCGGCTGCGGAGCATTCGCAAGCGTTGAGGTGGAACCGGCGACGGCGAAGTTCGGCAAACCGTTCCAGTTAAGCGAGCCGACCCGGAAATAATACGTGGTGTTGGCGGCAAGATCGGGAATAGTAAGAGCTGAAAGCTGCGCATTGAGAGTTGAAGAGGAATAGACGGTGCCGCCCGCAAAATTAGTGGACGAGGCGTCAAGGCGATAACCTTCGCATGTCGAGCTTGAGGGCGACTGCGGTAAAGCATCCCAGGATACCGTCACGCTGCCCGCAAACACGGCCGCCGCCTGCGCGCCGGTGACCTGGTCGGCCAGCGTGGCCACGGTGGCGCCGTTTGAAATTCCTGACCAGTTGGGACGTATATCGGCGGTCCAGATGCGGAAATAATAGGTGGTATTGGGGTAAAGCTCGTCCACGGTCCTGGCCTGCGGGGCGGGGGCGGTAACACCCGACGTAGAGAAGACCACCTGCGCGCCGGAGGTGGACCAGGCAACGCCCGCCCAGGTTGAATACTGGACGGCGTAGGAACCGTTCAGCGGATTATCGGTCGCGTCCGAAGGAGCGCTCCATGTTAAGCGCGCAGAAGAGGCGGTGTCGGTGGAAACCGTAAGGTTGCCGACAGGCACCGGGGAGGTAACGTCAACAGAAGTTCTGGTTGTGGTGGAACCAGCAAGGGTGAAGTTGGGAATTTGCGCCCAGTTCAGCGAACCGGCACGGAAATAATAGGTGGTGTCGGATTGCAGGCTGATCACCGTAAGCGAGGTGCTGTTGCCGTTAAAAGTGGAGGAGCTTAAGATCATACCGGAGAAATCCACGGCGCTTGAAGCCTCAATAACATAACCTTCGGCGCCGCCTGAAGGCAGGCTCCAGTTAACGGCCGCGCTGGAT
>JBBAAB010000120.1:0-5268 GCA_041658445.1 Thermoleophilia bacterium | reverse complement strand
TATCACGCCGATGACGTCATCGCGGCACTTGTCAGAGTTGAGAAGAATGCCTAGTTTGCTCATGATTCAACCTCCATGTTTCCGCACCTCCGTTGATTGGTGATAAAAAAGCCCACCCTGTATCTTTGGGGAGTCTGGGCCGTGATTATATTATTGCCATGGGTGTAACTCAAGAAACATATGGAAAAAGATGTGGCCGGCGCCCATCCTCAGCCTGTCTGGGGGCCGGAGTTCATCGAAAATTAAAAAAGCACGGAAATCAACATTGTTCATTTCCGTGCTTTTTCTGGCTTACTTAAAAGATCACTACTTCTGGATCTTCATGGCGGTGACTCCAGCCTTGGGATGATTCGTGTCCAGAATCGTATAGCCCTTGCCACTGCATGCCTGTGTGATCGACTCCACCGAAGAGGGATTATCGATCAGGACCTCCATCACCATTCCTTCGTTCAGCTTATCCATGCACTTCAAGGTATAAAGCTGCGGGTGGGGGCATACATAACCTGTTACGTCCAGCTCGTAGCTGCCGTCATCCTTTTTGTTGAATTTCATGTACTAATCACCTCCTGTCTTGCGTGCTGCTGGTTTATGCAATCCAAGTATAGCTCTATTAGAGCTCTATATCGAAGTCCATGTCTTCCAGCTGCTTCGTCATCTTTTTATTGGCTATGTAATTGACGACCTTGGCGGAGATGTATGCTCCCGCTCCCATGCCGAAGAAGAAGAGCCATCCGCCCCAACTGCCGAAAGCAGCGCGCGTATAGAAGGCGCCGATATTACAACCGAGCGCGATGCGGGAGCCGATGCCCATCAGGATACCGCCGCCAATCGCGTAGAGGGCCAGTTCCTTGGTCGGGAATTTCCACTTGAACTCCCTGTTCCAGAGCGACAGGAACGAGGCGCCGAGAATCAGGCCGATAGACAGAAGCAGCGCCGGGCTGAGCCATGGGCTGGGTATGGCGTTGCCGTTGCCGATACCCGCGCCACCGAAGTAACGGTTTCCGTTCTCCGGCTGGTTTGGTGGAAGTTGTTCCTGAATCGCCTTGGGATAGGTCGTATCCGTGTTGTAATGCGGCGCTTTCAGATTGCCGGTGACGCTTTCAGGCAAGGTCTTATCCATGACCCAGGCTGCGAACATGGCTTCCTGCGTGGTGATATACCAGTATCCCGGGTCGAACATGTTTCCACCGGTTCCCGGGATGGCTTCCAGTTTGTTGTTGGTCGGATTCACCTTGTACTTGGGCTGCGTGGACTGCGAGGGATCGGCAGCAGGCCAGTCACCGACACTGGCGCCGTCACCGACGGCGCGCCTGCTGCCGTCGGGATTGAGGGCGTATACGAGTCCGAAGTTGCCGACGCCCTGTGCATCACCGAAGTTGTAATCGTTGCGCATCCAGGTCATCGTGAAGACCTGGACAGCGGCGACGACACCGAGCGCGACAGCCGCGATGGTCGTGCGCTTGGATGCAGAAATCATTGACCAGAAGCCGGCCACGTCATCACCAAGACTCATCTTGACCTCGCCACCATCGGCGGATTGGGACATCTTCGCGCCGCGCTGCTTGAGGAAGCCCTTGCGCACGACGACGATGTAAACGCCGATGAGAAGAATCATCCCAATCAGGATGGTATTAATCAGCGAGTTGCCGATCAGGTTCTGGATGAAGGTGGCATGCTGACCCTCGGCAATACCGAAGATCTTGTCGGTCATGAGGTACTGCGGCCAGTGCCAGGTATCAGGAGTCAGTGCTTTCACCGAGTTGGGTCCGGTAGCGTGTATGGCGTCCATGATCGGGTCGAAGATGGGAGAAGCAACGAAGATAGCCTGGGAGAAAGAAAGGGACAGAAGAACAACGAGGGAAACCATGTTACCCTCACCCGTCTTATATAAGGACCCGGTTGCACAACCTCCCGCGAACACCATTCCCAGGCCGAAGATAAGGCCGCCGATCACTTCATGCAGGCCGATCGGTGAAGGGTGGTAAAAAGACGGATACTTCACCATGAGCCCGGCGGAGATGATACTCAGCGTCATGAGGCCCATCATGATGCCCACGAACATGCGCGGCACCTTGACCATGATAAGGTCGCGCCATGCCGACGCGAAGCAGAACCGGCCGTACTGCTGAAGCGCACCATAGATAAAGCCGAACCACATATAAACTATGATATAAATGTAAACCGGGGCGGACAGGTAGTAAAGAATAGAAAGAATTGCCAGGAAACCCACCACTCCAAGAGCGTAAACCTTGTTTCTCGAACTGCTTGTGGCTTCTGCCATAGTTTTTCCTCCAGGCTCCGTGAATATTTCAAACCTTCATATAACTTCAGAACTTGACCGTGAACGCCAGGTCCATTTCCCAGTTTACCGGCAGGTCGCCAGAATTAACCCGACCATTATAACAGCAAATTATCGCTCGCTGATTTAAGGTGGGACCGTGGAAAACCATGCGGTTTCCACATCGACTGTAGGGCCGTCCTCCCCGCGAAACCGTCCGGAAGGCACCCCCACCTCCTCTAAAATTGCTATACTTCCAAACGGTAACGAATAATTAAATACATGAAAAACCGGGACTGTCAAGACGGATTAAAGCCCGATAAGCCTGCCAGATGCCACGCGTCTTTAAAATATTCTTCATCACTCTCACAGTATCAGTAGCCTTCCTGCTCGGGCTGTACTTCGGTGGCCACTATTACCGGCTGTCGCTTATTTTCTATGCGCTTCCCGAGAGCGTCCGCAACGCCTTCTTCCCCGGCGATAATATCCTCCAACTCCAGAGGGAGGTCGAGGGCATCCTCCAGGATAATTTTTATAAGCCGGTGGATCCCGCCAATATGGAGAACAGCGCCATGGAGGGCATGATCAACAGCCTTGAAGACCCGTATACCGCTTACTTCTCCCCCGAAGACTTCCGCTATTTTATGGAACACACCAACGGTTCATTCGTGGGCGTGGGTGTGCTGCTAGAGACAAAAGACGGCAAGCTGACCATCGTGGATACCATCGAAGGCTCGCCTGCCCAGGGCGCGGGCATAAAACCGGGCGATATCATCACCGCCGTCGACGATCAGACCATTGAGGGTAAGACAGAGGAGGAAGCTGTTGCGTTCATGCGGGGCAAAGAGGGGACCAAAGTGGTGTTGCATATTAGACGCGGCGAGGAGGATATCGACTTCGAGCTGACCCGCAAGGCTATCGAGATACCCATAATCAGCGAAAAGATGCTGGACCGGAGCGGAAAAAAGATCGGCTATGTGCGGCTCGACCAGTTTTCCCTCGATGCGGGACCCAAGGTTCAGGGCGCTGTCGACAGGCTGACGAATGATGGCGCGCAGGCGATCATCCTTGATTTGAGGAATAACGGCGGCGGGTTATTGGACGAGGCCGTCAACGTGGGAAGCGTTTTCATCGAGGATGGACCTATTGTCTCGGTAGTGAGCCGCGACGGAAAAAGCGAGGTCTACAACGCGCGCGGCGACGCCAACGAGACGATCCCGATGGTTGTGCTCGTGAACGGTTATACCGCCAGCGCTTCCGAGATCGTGGCAGGCGCCATCAAGGATGACGTCCGCGGAAAACTCATCGGTGAGAAGACGTTTGGCAAGGGTGTCGTCCAGAACATCAACCCGCTTAGCAACGGTGGCGCCATCAAGTTCACTTCGGGCAGCTATTACACTCCCAGGGGCATCGATATCAACAAGATCGGCATCGAGCCCGACATCCAGACCGTGGATGATCCAGCGACCCCCGCGGATGAGGTCATCGAGCGGGCACTCTTTGAACTGGCATCCTGATATTAAACTCGGGGACACCATACTGCATGCAGCTTCCTTCTAGGCAACAGCTGTTTGGCTGATGGCGCGTACTTCCGAAAACAGGCATCGTGAAATCAAACCCGGCACGCCGATGGTCGCTGTTATCACAAAGAGCGGCAAGATTTATCGCGCCGACCCTCTGTTCGGCGACCAGAAAGAAATATTCGTCGGTCACAAGGCATTACATGGAGCCCGGCCGGGCGAGCTGGCGGTGCTGCGGCCGGACGGCCGGGGGCGCGGTGAGGTAATCAGGCGGCTGGGCAAGGCGGGCTCACTCAAGGCGCTCATGGAAGGCATCCTTGCTTATTACCAGGTGCCGCGGGGATTTTCGCCCGGGGCTCTCGAAGAGGCGGAAGTGCAGGCGATGCTGGCTTCCGAGGCGGATAGCGACAGGCACGACCTGACCGGCCTGGTCTCCTTCACCATCGACCCCGATGAGGCCAAGGACTTTGATGACGCGATCTCACTGGTTGACGGGGCCGGGGAGGACGAGGTCACCCTTTATGTGCACATCGCCGACGTGAGTTATTTCGTACCGGCCGGCTCGGCAGTCGATCGTGAAGCGGGCAAGAAGGCCTGCAGCGTGTATATGCCAGTGGCCGTCGAGCCGATGTTGCCGCCGGTGCTCTCGAGCGATGCCTGCAGTTTGCGTCCCGGCGAGAACCGCAAGTGCGTGACAGTCGAGATGGTCTACAAACCCGGGGACGCCATAGCTGTTGATGGCGGGGGAAAAGCGCCGAAGTCCATGCTCCCGAAGAAGGTCCGCTTTTATCGCAGTACGATCCGCAGCTGCCGCCGACTGACTTACAACGAGGTCGATGATTTCTTCGAAGGCGCCGCGGGTCTGAGTGAGGTCGGTGAGTTGCTGGAGCCGGGTTTAAGCGGGAGCGATGCCGTCGCCCTGGAGGGGCTGGTCGTCCGTTGCCGGGATCTTGCGGTCAAGTTGCGCGAAGCGCGTCACGAACGTGGCGCCCTGAACATACAGACTTTCGAACCCGAGTTCCGGCTGGCCGAAGATGGCGGTGTAGTGGGAGTGCGCCCGCGCCCACAGTCGGAATCGCACGCGCTGATCGAGGAGTTCATGATCGCCGCCAACGAGGCGGTGGCGCGTTTCCTCGAGCGGCGTCAGGGCAATTGCATATACCGTGTACACGAAAATCCGGACGCGGCCGCAGTCGAGTCGCTCTTTGACCTTTTGGAAGATCTGGGCGTTCCGACCCCGTCTTTTTCACTGGCGCACGGCACGCCGGAAAAAGCAGGTCGGGCCATCCGTGATCTATTGCGGTCGCTCCCGCGCGTGCTGAGCGAGCAGCAACGCAACCGCTCGGTCTTCGGTGAGATAGTCCTGCGCTCGCTCAAGCAGGCGCGCTACCTGGAGGACAATCTCGGCCATTTCGGCCTGGCATCCGAAGCCTATCTTCATTTCACATCGCCGATCCGGCGCTACCCCGA
>JBBAAB010000119.1:0-5335 GCA_041658445.1 Thermoleophilia bacterium | reverse complement strand
CGCCCTCGCATTCTCAGTGGGATTGCAGGTTATCGAGGGCTCCATCGGCCTGGGCGTGGGCGGCGCCTGCCTGCTGCGGGAGGGACTCAATTTCAAACAGGTGCGCAGCGGCGCCCGGGAGCTCGAGGAAGAGGTCGAAGAGGAGAAAGAACACGGGAGCAACAAACCATGAACCGTTGCCTTAATGCGTTAAATCCCGTAGTATCACTAGTTGTCCTGTGTTATGCGCAAGGGCGGCCACCTGTTATGGGAAGACTCACTTCAAGATCCACCGTGCCTCATGCCCACTCGCGGGGATGGGGCAGTAGTACCTGCAGTCAGAACGGCATAGTGCTATGCGCGTAGGCATTCCAAGATCACTCCTCTACTATAAATACCTGCCCTTCTGGAAGACTTTCCTGACGGAGCTGGGTCTCGAAGTCGAGACATCTCCTCTGACCAACAAGAAGATCCTCTCCGCCGGCGTCAAGGTCGCCGAGAACGAGCTCTGCGTCCCCGTCAAGGCTTTTTACGGACACTGCATGGCGCTCAGGGACAAGAAAGTTGACGCCCTGTTCGTCCCCCGCGTGGTCAGCGTGGAGGAACGCGCCTATACCTGCCCCAAGTTTCTCGGCCTGCCGGACATGATCGCCGCCGTGGCCAATCAGCTTGAGCTGCCACCACTGCTCACTCCCAAGCTCAACCAGCGGGAGAAGCCCGGCGAGTTCAAGTTTCAGCTGATCAACTTCGCGCGGGACGAGTTCGGCCTGGGCAGGCTGGACGCTATCGCGGCCCTGGAGTCGGCGCGGCTGGCCCAGCGTCAATACAACGAGAGCCTGGTCAATGGTATGAAGCCGGTCGACATGTTGCCGGCCAGCAGGCTTAACCGGACGCGATCACGGCCGCCGAAAGAGAAACGCAAGCGCATCGGTCTGCTGGGACATCCCTATAATATCTACGATGGTTACATCACCCAGAACCTTGTCGCGCGCCTGGAGGAAATGGGCGCTGAGCTGACGGTGCCGGAGATGACCGACCATCACGTGCTCATGAAAGCAGCTACCGATGTTCCCAAGGAACTTTACTGGACCTATGAGAAAGAAATCATGGGAGCCATAAACCACTGGACCGAGAACGACCTGGTCGACGGCGTCATCTACGTGCTCGCGTTCGCATGCGGGCCGGATTCGCTGATCCAGGTTTTGATAGAACACCGCGCGCGCCTGCATAGCGTGCCGCTTATGTCACTCACGATCGACGAACACAGCGGCGAAGCCGGCCTCATCACCCGGATCGAGGCTTTCATCGATATGCTCATGCGCAAGAAAAAAAATGTAGTGGCGGTGGCATAAATGAAGCCATTCGGCACAACCGACAACCCGGGAGTTAACCGATGAAAGTCACAGCTCCCCACATGGGCCACATGCACTACATGCTCGACGACCTTTTCGGCCGTCTTGGTGTCGAATACGTCAAACCGCCGCCATCGACGACCAGGACGCTGCAGCTCGGGGCCAAGCACAGCCCCGAGTTCGCATGCCTGCCACTGAAGATCAACATTGGAAATTTCATCGAGGGCATGGAAGCCGGCGCCGACACGCTGATCATGGCCGGCGGTCACGGCCCCTGCCGCTTCGGATACTACGGTATCGTCGAGGAGCGCATCCTGCGCGACCTGGGTTACGATTTCAGATTCATCATGCTGGAGCCTTTTATTGACGGCAAACGGGCTTTTTACAAGACCTTTGAGATGCTTTCTCCCGGCCTCAGCATCCGGGGCCTCTGGAAGATCCTCAAGGTTTCCTTCTCCAAGGGCCGGGCTTTCGACTGGCTTAACAAGCGCTCTTTGCAGATAAGGGCTTATGAGGTCAACAGGGGAGACACTGGCAGGGCACTCAAGCAGGCTGAGGAGATTCTGGCGCTTGCCCATACAGCCGGGGAGATAGAAGAGGCAGCCGCCGAGGCGATGAGAATTATCAATACGGTGGAGCAGGATCCGGATCGCCGGGTGATGAAGATAGGCATCGTCGGCGAGTTCTACCTGTTGCTGGAGCCCTTCAGCAACTTCGGCCTGGAGGAGATCCTGGGCCACATGGACGCGTACCTGGAGCGGAGTGTCTGGGTCACCGACTGGATTGCCCCCAAGCGGGACAACAAGATCTACGGCTATCCAAAGAAGCTTGTGGAAGAGAAGGCGGCGCCTTTCCTCAACCACAACGTCGGTGGCGAGGGCCGCGAAACCATCGGCGGCATCGTCATGTTCGCCGAACGCGGTTTCGACGGTGTCATCCAGCTGCTTCCCTTTGGCTGCATGCCGGAGAACATCGCAACAAGTATCATTCCCAGGGTTCAGCAGACATACGATATCCCGGTACTGACTCTCGCATTCGACGAGCAGACCGGTCGCGCCGGCATGGTCACCCGCGTCGAGGCTTTCACGGACCTGCTGGCCGCCAGGCGGAAGAGCCGCCTGGCTATCGCTTAAAACAGGGGACGTATGTTTCATATGTTTCATAATCGTTGAAGAGGCGTGTGACCTACAGGAAACTTGGGGATTAGGAAACATAGGAAACGAACGTCCCCGATATAAGGGAGCAAAAATGGATATTCCGATAAAAACAGGCTACCTCGGCATCGATGTCGGCTCGGTGAGCACCAACCTGGTGATACTCGACGAGCACGCTGACGTGCTCGCGTCAATCTACCGCCGTACCCAGGGCCAGCCGATCAAGGCGGTACAGGAGGGACTTCAGGAACTTACCGATCTTCTCGAGGACCAGGAGATCGAAGTGCGGGCCGTCGGCGCCACGGGCAGTGCCCGCCATCTTACCGGCATCATCGTCGGCGCGGACGTGATCAAGAACGAGATAACAGCCCATGCCGTGGCTGCGTCACAGGTAGTGCCCGACGTCAGCACGGTACTGGAGATCGGCGGACAAGATTCCAAACTGATAATCCTGCGCGACGGCGTCGTCACCGACTTTGCCATGAACTCGGTATGTGCCGCAGGCACGGGTTCGTTCCTCGACCACCAGTCCACCCGTCTGGGCATACCCATCGAGGATTTCGGCAGCTACGCGCAGCGGTCCGAGAGCCCGGCCCATATCGCCGGCCGCTGTTCGGTTTTCGCCGAATCCGACATGATCCACAAACAGCAGGTGGGCGTGAATATCGATGACATCATCTATGGCCTCTGCCATGCCCTGGTGCGCAACTACATCAACAACCTCGGCAAGGGCAAGGACCTGGAAGCTCCGATCGTCTTTCAGGGAGGCGTCGCGGCCAACGCCGGCATGAAGCGGGCGTTCGAGGACGCCATCGGCCAGGAGGTGGTCGTCCCCGCTCATCACAACGTCATGGGAGCCATCGGCAGTGCCATCCTGGCCATGGAACTGGAACTCGAACCCGGCGAGACCGGCTTTAAGGGATTCGAGGTCACCGGCCTCTGCTACGAAACGTCCACCTTCGGCTGCAACGGCTGTTCCAACACCTGCGAGGTCGTGCGTATCAAGGTCGAAGGCAAGACGCTTGCCCGCTGGGGTGGCCGCTGCGGCAAGTGGGAAAATGAGGATGCGCCGGCCAAAAGGAAGAAGGAGCGGGCAGCTGTTCGGTAACAACTTCTATCCCGGGAGGAATTGTGCCAGACATGAATGAAGAGGATTTTTCCTCGCATTCGATCGAAAGCAACCACCGGCGTTTCCAGGTGACGGTCTACAGCGGAGGCATGAAGATGATCGGCATTGTATATCACAGTGCGGACACGCGCTCGTCTTCGAGACGCGCTTCGGATTTCATCCACTCGGTGAACCAGGAACGCCTGACGCTGTCCTCACCCCGGATATACGAGCGGAGCACTAACCTCGTGATCGATGAACCGCCCTTCGTGGTAATCAACATGGCCCAGATCACCGCCATGCATGCCGAAGAACTGGAAATGGAATAAAAGCTGTCTTCAGCCCGGCGTTCGCGGCTTGTCAGGCATTGCGTTGCCAGGCGCTGTAGCCCGCGGCCGCCATCCAGAGTAACTTCCAGACGCCCCCGGCCATCAGCACGTATTCAAGCCCCGCGGCGGCGTGACCGGGACCATTCGAAACAATAGTCAAAAAGGCGTTCATCGTAAACGGGAAGAGAACGCCCATGACCGCGCATGAAGCCGCCCATCCGGCAAGAGCGCGTGAGTGATGGCGCCCGCTGGCCCAGGACACCGCTTCACCGATGCCATAGCCCAGGCCGTATGCAGCGATGATCGCCAGAAAGCCGGTCAGCGATAAAAGGAGGGCGAACAGGAAACCTCCAGCGGCGGCCCCCGCAAGACCCGCAAACACAGTAAGCGCCAACCTCTCCGGCTTCACCGTTACCAGCGCCGATTTGGGCATGCGGGCGCACTTGGGACACTTGGCCCCAACGGGTGTGAACACCATGCAGTCCGGGCAGATGGGATCATCACAGTTACTGCAGGACACACGGGTTTCAACGGAGGGATGATTTACACAGTACATATTAAAAATATTTTAGCAGACAAAAAGGGGACACATGACAAAAAGCAGCGGGCGGGCCTGAAAGGCCCGCCCGAAACTCTGCCCCTACCGTTTAAATCTCAGCCCTGGATTCCCAGCTCCCTGATCAGGGACTCCTTTGGCAGCGCGCCAACGACTTCTTTGATGATTTCCCCTTTTTCAAACAACATCACCGTTGGTATGCTCATGATGTTATACTTCGCGGCGGTCTCACGGTTTAAATCAACATTCAGCTTGACGACCTTGATCTCGCCTGCCAGTTCTCCCGCCAGCTCTTCCAGTACCGGTGCCACCATACGGCACGGCGAACACCATTCCGCCCAGAAATCGACTATCACAGGAGTGTCTGACTGGATCACCTCTGACTCGAAAGTGGAGTCGGTGACCTCAACCAGGTTGTTGCCCGACATTTAACACCTCCTTTCGCTTTTCTCCCAGGCTCACCCGGGCGCACGGCGTCATCGGATCAGCGCATGGATATTTTGTGAAGCGGGAGGTTGGACCGCCCTGTGGACGGCCTTGCACAAAGCAACAACCTCAACTTCAGCTTCCTCGGAGCTCCCGGCGTTCAGCGCACTACCGCGCTGAACTTATACCGGGCTGGCTAGGCCTGGGGGAAAACCGACCCGCCTGGATAACGGGCCACATCACCTAGCTGCTCCTCAATGCGCAACAGTTGGTTGTATTTGCAAACCCGATCGGTACGTGACGGAGCGCCTGTCTTGATCTGTCCGGCATTCGTGGCCACTGCGATGTCGGCTATGGTGGTGTCTTCTGTCTCACCGGAACGATGTGAGATCACCGCCGTATATCCAGCCGCCACGGCCATCGATACCGCA
>JBBAAB010000118.1:0-5348 GCA_041658445.1 Thermoleophilia bacterium | reverse complement strand
GTTCCTGCCTTTGATTATATTGGTCACGGCAATGCTTTTGCAAACAGTCAATCCGCACATGGAGGAAGCCGCAAGGCTTTATGCGTCTTGGCGCAGAGTACTATTTTACATCACGCTGCCCGCGATTTTTCCGGGTATTCTGTTCATGACGCTCCTGGTCTTTATGTTGACGCTGGGCGAAGTCACAGTACCCCTGTACCTTCGCTACGATGCGTATCCCACGGAAATCCTGACCCAGTTCGCGGCTTTTTACGATTTCGATAGCGCAACCGCTACTGCATCCCCGCTGGCGCTGCTTGCGTTTCTAATGTTGACGGCGGAATGGCTTGGACGACGACGGGCAATGCCCGATCTTCGTCCAACGGAAACATCACTCATGATCCAATCAGGACTTTGCGGCAAATTAGCGGTGATTATCGCGTCCGGGTTGGCGCTGGTCATAGTGGTCATGCCGTTAGGCGCATTGGGGCTTTATGCCTCCTTGGATGACTTTAGCGAAGCCTGGACTCGCGGTTACGATGCCTTATTGCGAAGTCTGCTTTATGCCGCGATAGGGGCAAGCTTACTGACTGTTACAGGTTTTTTCTTAGGGTTGTTATGGCGGGAACGAACCTGCTGTTCCGGCATAACCCAATTCACCGCCTTGCTACTACTGATTTTGCCGGGCACGGTGCTCGGCATCGGCCTGATCGGGCTATGGAACAAACCTGAAACCGCTTGGTTTTATGCGTCTCCGGGCATTCTTATCATGGGTTATGTGATCCAGTACGCCGCATTGCCGGGCGGTATCCTCCACGCGGCGCTTACGCGTCTGCCCCCGTCCCTGGAACAGGCTGCCGCCCTATCGGGTGCCGGATGGTGGCGACGGTTGTTATTGATTGTCTTGCCCTTGAGCTGGCGTGGTCTGTTATTAGCCTGGCTGGTTTCCTACCTGTTTTGTCTGCGCGATACCGGTCTGGCGATGCTGGTGTACCCGCCCGGCGAGGATACGTTGCCGGTGCGCATTTACACCCTGATGGCTAACAGCCGGTTCGGTTTGGTTGCGGCTTTGTGTACCTTGCTGATGGTCGCGGCATTATCGCCGTTGGCAATCTTTGGGTTATTCCGTAAACGGAAAGAATCGCCATGATTGCACTCGACTTTAAACATGTCTGGGCATCTTATCGGGGCAAACCGGCGGTGCAGGATTTTTCATTGCAACTAAACCCCGGTGAGCGCTGGGTGCTGTTGGGGCCTTCCGGCTGCGGCAAGACCACGGTGCTCCGCCTTGCGGCGGGTTTCCTGGCACCCGACCAGGGCGCTGTCGTCTTGGACAACAAGACTGCGGCGATAGACGGTCGCCTCATTTTAGAACCCGAACAGCGGGGGCTTGGCATGGTATTTCAGGACTTTGCGCTATGGCCGCATCTCTCGGTACACGACCATTTGGCGTTCGGCTTAAAGGCGCGGGGTGTTGACAAGGCGGAGAGGGAACGGCGTATTGCCGAAACATTGCGTCTGGTACGCCTGGACTCGAAAGTGGGCGCTCGTCCGGGCGAGCTGTCCGGCGGCCAACAGCAACGTGTAGCCCTGGCCCGCGCGTTGGTGACGGAGCCTAAGCTGCTATTGATGGATGAACCGTTGTCCAGCCTGGATTTCGAACTGGGTCTTGAGCTGCGTCGCGAAATTCTGGCGTTACAGGAACGGCTCGGCTTTACCTTGCTGTATGTCACCCACAATCTGGACGAGGCCTTTGCCATTGCCCAGCGCATCGTGGTGATGCGGGAAGGCGCTATCGTCAGGGTAGGATCAACGGCGGAAATCAAGGCATCAATGCCGGGCGCATGACCGGCAGTTTTTATACTTTTCACATTGGAGGTTCCCTATGAAGCAAACGTACCTATTAAGCCTGGCAATCGCTCTGTCGGTCTTTTTCGTCCAGCCAAGCATGGCGCAATCCGCTGAAAAACCTCAAGAGACTGTTGCGGCTGTGCGTGTATTTGTCACTAACTATGAAGGCGATGGCATCACGGTCATCGATGTGGATAAAGGGCTTCCGGTTGCGCAGATTGCAACCGGCCCTAAACCCCACGGCGTTGCTATCGCCCCGGATGGCGAAAGCGTTTATGTTTCCAATGAAGGCGACGGCACGCTGAGTATTATCAATCCTTCAAAAAACCAAGTCATAAAAACGGTAAAGATCGGCCAAAAGCCCCATCAAATTGCAGTGTCGGCAGACAGTCGCTACGTGTTCGTGGCACTTAACGGCAACGATGCGCTGGCGGTCGTCGATACTGTTCGGGCAAAAGTGATCAAAAAGATCAAGGTTGGGCGTGCGCCCCATATCGCCCAGCTCAGCCCGGACGGCGCAACGGTTTATGTGACCAGCGAAGGCGACATGAAACTGGTAGCCGTAAACGCCAAAACCTTGAAAATCACTGGCGAGACACCGGTGCTCGCCTGGCCGCGGATACCTGCCATCACGCCTGATGGCGGCAGGATCTATCAAACCATTCGTTGGTTGAACGGTGCACTGGTCATTGATCCCGTCAAGAGAGAGGTCATCGACCGGATTGCGTTGGGCGAACCCAAGTTTGCCAAGGAAGGCAAGGATGCCCACGGCCTTGCCGTGACACCGGATGGCAAGGAACTCTGGTTGACGACGCAAACGACGGACGAAGTGACCTATATCGCTACCGAAAATCACAAGCCTCTCGGCAAGATTCAGGTCGGACACGACCCTAACTGGGTTGGATTCACGCCCGACGGCAGGTTGGCAGCGGTGAGCAATACCGCTTCTGCAACGGTCAGCCTGATTGATGTTGCCCAACACAAGGTAGTGTCCGAAGTACAGGTCGGCAAATCCCCTAAGCGCTTGGCGGTGGGACAGGTGCATTTACAGTAATCGGATGGTCGCCCGTGCCCGAATCACCGGGCTGATTTTTTGGGCTTAAGCCCTGTTTACCAAAGGAGAATATTTATGTTGAATAAGAGTTTTTGCATTTACCTTTCCGGCTTTCTGCTGGGCTTAGCTTCCCAAGCATCCCTTGCCCAGGAACAGCGGTTTAACTTCGATCAGATAGTAGCCGGTGGTATTCCGTCAGGGTGGACCGTCGCGGCCACCAATCCCGATGGCCCTCTAGCGCAATGGCAAGTCAAAGCCGATCCCGCCGCTACTAGCTCACCCCAGGTGTTCGCCATCACCCGTATCCAGAACAAATCCGGGGATGTTTTCAACCTGTGCTGGACACAGCAGGTGCCGTTTCTGGACGGTTCCATCGAAGTGAATGTCCGTGCTGACAGCGGCAAGGAAGATCAGGGCGGCGGTCTGATCTGGCGGTCACAGGATGCTGACAATTACTACGTCGCTCGCTACAACCCCTTGGAAAGCAATTTACGCCTGTACTTCGTCAAGGATGGAAAGCGCAAACAACTGGCCAGTGAGGACATTACCGGCATTAAATCTGGCGAATGGTTCCGGTTGAAAATCGTTCACCAGGGAGAGCGGATAGAGGCTTATCTCAACGGTAAGAAATATCTGGAGGCGACTGATGGCGCCTTCCTGAAAGTCGGAGGGATTGGGCTCTGGAGCAAAGCCGATGCCGCCAGTTCTTTCGATGATCTGGTGGTGACCTCCCCATAACGAATGGTCCATTGTGCTGGCTTCCATGCGCTGGGTCTTGCCGTTGCTTCTGGTCGGATCGGCCTATGCTTGGGCCGGCCCGCCTTTTGTCACCAACGACCCCGATCCGCCAGAACTCGGCCAGTGGGAAATCAACCTGCCCTGGTCTATGGAACGCAGCCGGGACGATTCGACGAGCGGCGAATGGGTGCGCGTGGATGTGAATTACGGTTACGACCGTTACACCCAGCTCAGCATCGAGATGCCCATGTCTTACAAGTTTCCCGCTGGCGGTGGATTGCACTTCGGCGCGGGTGACGTATTGTTGGAATACAAACGGCGCTTCGGCCTCGACGCTAAAGCCGGTTATTTCGGCGTCAATCCTGAGCTCACCCTGCCCACCGGAGATTCGACAAGAGGGCTCGGTGCAGGGCGAGCGACCCTGCAATTGCCGTTGCTGTATCAAAAGCAATGGGGTGATACCGTGGCCTACGGCGATGCGCGCTACAAGTGGCAGGCCGGCGAGCAAGGCAAAAGCTACTGGTTTTTCGGCTTGGCCTTCGAACACGCCGTAAGTGGACGGCTCAAACTCGGTGCCGAGGTTTTTGCCACCACACCCCAGTCGCCCAATGGA
The DNA here is from genome assembly GCA_041658445.1 of Thermoleophilia bacterium. Lineage (GTDB taxonomy): Bacteria > Actinomycetota > Thermoleophilia > BMS3ABIN01 > BMS3ABIN01 > JBAZWE01. The sequence continues at coordinate 1,113 of JBBAAB010000118.1, read as the reverse complement.
GAACACAACGCCGGCTTCAATGTGGGCGGGAAGTGGGTTATGGCGCCTGGACAAGTGTTGATGCTGTCTGCGGGCCGCTCGTTCCTGGACGAGCCGGAACTGACTTTATTTATAGGTCTAAAACTATTATTTTCGCCTGGATCATGAAGGAGGCACTTATGAAAACACAATACGCTATCCGGATAATTTTATTATTGAGCTTTGTGCTGTTTAGAACCGCCTTTGGCGCTGAATCCACGGTGGTGGTCTACGTTAGCGAGGACCAGGTATTCTCGGAACCGATCCTCAAGGATTTCGAGCGCGACACCGGCATCCGTGTCAAAGCGGTGTACGATGCCGAAGAAACCAAGGGCACCGGCGTCATGAATCGCTTGATCGCCGAAAAGAACAATCCGCAAGCCGACGTGTATTGGGCGAACGAGCCGATTCGGGCTGAAGTGCTGAAGCAACGGGAGATTTCGGCGGCCTACCGGTCTCCCAATAGTGAAGGCATTCCGGCGATTTTCAAAGATTCGACAAGCTACTGGACCGGTTTCTCGGCCAGGGCGCGGGTCTTCATCGTCAATCGCAAAGCCGTCATCAAGCCCGAAAGCCTGAATGCCTATGTCGATCCCAAACTGGCTGGCAAAGGCATCATTGCCAATCCGCTGTTCGGCACTACGTCCACCCATGTCGCAGCGCTGTTCACCGTATGGGGCGATGAGCGGGCCAAACAGTTCATGGACGCGCTCAAGCACAACGGCACCAAGCTTGCCTCCAGCAACGGCGAAAGCGCCGATCTGGTGGCGGCTGGTGAATTCGAGTTTGCACTGGTGGACAGCGACGATGCAGTCAACCGCATCCGTCAAGGCAAAGCGGTGGAGATGGTCTGCCCGGATCAGGGCGAAAACCAGCTTGGCTGCTTGATTCTGCCCAATGCCGCTGTGCTTATCCGCAACTCGCCTCATCCCGATGCGGGACGTAAGCTGATTGATTATTTACTGTCCAAGGAGACTGAACGCAAGCTGGCTTTCGCCGACTGCGCCCAAATTCCCTTGCACAGCGGCATAGAAACGCCGCCTGATGTACCGAAAATAGACCGGCTGACAACCATGCCAGTTGAATACGGGGCGG
>JBBAAB010000117.1:0-5395 GCA_041658445.1 Thermoleophilia bacterium | reverse complement strand
ACGCGGTAGGGCTGCCGGAACTACAGAAGCCCCAATGCCCCCTTGGGTATTGAAACACATAGGCCAGTGTCCCAAAGTCAAAAAATTCCTTTGTTCCAAACCATTCTTTTGCTGCAGATAGTGCCTCTCGTTTTGTTTTCACTGTCATCCCCCCCCCGGTATCGATCATCATCATTGAGGATCTGAAGGGATCCTAAACCAAAAGAGTTTACGTTGTCAAGGATCAAACGGCAAGCAACGGCGAATCGCCTTCGTTTTCCACGCGTTACCATGAAAAAAAAGTGACATGCAGAACCCCCAATCCTGAAAACCGCCGGGAAAAGAGGAAAAAACCCCTTTTTATAGGACGCTCCTATGCGGGGATAGAGAAGAAGGGAAGCGCCTTGCGCCTTTCCTCACCTGCTGCTCGCGTGCGTGGCCGCCTGCCTGCGCGCGTGAGGGGAGGAAAGTGTGTCCGCTCGTTGTGTCGGTGAGATGGCGTCCTCAGACAGAGAAGAAGAAACGAAGGACGAATATTTCGCGCGCGTAATGGCGCACGTACACGAAAAGATTGGACACCGTCTTCAAGTCTCTCACAATCTTTTACCCTTCAGAGACGTCTCGCGCGCCTGACTACGCGCGCCAGCACGCAGGCGCAAGGTCTAGGGGGTCGGATAAGATACATTATGTAACATACTTACCTAAGTACTTGATATCATTAGCGCGATAGTCAGTGTGCGCGTGGATACCACTATTAGTAGTGGATGCGCTCACGGTGCGCGGGCGCGCTTGTGGTCATGGGCGAGGGCGCGTGCGCGTAGTCGAGAGGGTCAAAAATGGTACAAGGGTAAAAATGTAAGTTAGGGATATCCTTAAGAGTATTACCCCATGCTACGGGGAGTGAAATTGAAGAGGCTCTCAGAATGTCGGTGCGCGATTTGAGGGGGGCCATTTTACTAAGTGGTTGATAGGATTGGATAAGTTACCTGTTTGCACGGGGGGGATGGATAAGGAGGCCAGGCACATCGCGCGTGGGCGCGCGCAAAAGTGCGCCCCCCGTGTGAGTGTGCGCGTGTGTGCGCATCCTTCCTTGCGCGCGTGCGTGCGCGTGCGCGTCCTTCTATGCGCATCTGTGCGTGCGTCCGCGTGCGCGGGTGGGAGGGCCCCCGGGGGGGTGGGGCCGGACGCGGCGTGGCGAGAGGCAGGTGAGGCTCCACCCGCGTAAGTCTCCCCTGGTCTTTTGTAGGCAGGCCTGGCGCAGGGTTCCCCGCCCCAGACATCCTGGCGAGTGGAGTTATTGAGCAGGTGCGCGCGGTCCCCGCCCAGAAGGGGGCTTGTAGTCATCAGCAAAATGCGGTAGAGTGAGGCACATGACGGTTCGGGGGCGCAAATATGTGGGGTTGCAACGTTTGCGGAAGCGACTGAGGCAGGCGCGGGAAGTGATGGGGGAGACGCGCCAAGAGATAACGCCCGAGGAGCTGGTGGCCCCGGAGGCGCATCAGGAGAGTATCGCGGAGAAGGTGGGGTTGGTGAAGTGGCAGCAGCAGCAGATGCGGGCGGTGCGGAAGCGGTTTCGGCGGTCGCGGCATGCGAACGAGGTGTATGCGGAGTTTGCGATGGATGCGGCGCAGGCGACGGTGTGGGAGATGTATTGTGCGCAGCATTCGGGGGATCGGCAGCGGGCGGCGGAGCATATAGCGAATCGGGCGTTAGGGAAGCCGGTGGATCGGACGATGTCGGTGTCGGTGCGGGTGTCCAATTTATCAGATGCGGAGTTAGACCATGACCTCCAGCGGTTACTATCCGAGTGCGTTGGACCGGAGCGAGAAGGAGCGGCTCGTGCGCTACTTGTTGGAGCGGAAAGACGACTTACTGCGGACGCGATTGCAACGGTTTGTGCCGAATCCGGGGTTGGAGGGGGCGTTAGGGTTTCAGGAACGGTTTATACGATCGACGGCGAAGATCCGGTTGATCACGAGCGGCAATCAGGGGGGCAAGACGACGGTCGGGGCGTGGGATCATGCGTGCCTGGCGATGGGGTGTCATCCGTACCGCAAGTTGCCGGTGCCGAATGTGGGGCTGATCGTGACGGCGAAACCGCATGCGGAGGGGATTGAGAAGGATATCGTCCCGGCGCTGGTGGGGTTGGTGGGGTCGGAGGATATTGTTGAGATCAAGAACAACATGCGGGGGAGTCCGTTTAAGATTGTGTGGAAGTCCGGGTCGGTGTCGTATCTCATGAGTGCAGAGCAGGACAATCAGGTGTTTGAGGGGACGCCCTATGGGCATGCGTGGTTTGACGAACCGTTTCGTCGGGAGATCTTTGTAGCCGTGGGGCGGGGGTTGTTGAAGGCCGATGGGCCGCTCAGTTGGACGTGTACGCCGCTCGAAGAGCCGTGGATCTACGAGGAGATCTATTGTCCGGCGATCGAAGGGAGTGATCCGGACATCGCGGTCTTTGAGGGGTCGACCGATGAGAATCGGCGGATCAGTGAGGAGGCCAAGCAAAAGTTTTTCAAGCATCTGACGCCGGACGAAGTGGCGGCGCGGCGGTACGGCAAATTTGCGCATCTGATGGGGCGGGTGTTTAAGACGTATGAGCCGAAGGTGCATCGCATTCCGCCGTTTCCCATTCCGGCGCATTGGCCGGTGTGGGTGGCGATCGATCCGCATCGGCAGAAGCCGCATGCGGTGGTGCTGGTGGCGATTGCGCCGAATCAGACGGCCTATATTTGTGCGGAGTTGTATAGCGTCTGTACGATTCGGGACTTGGCGCATCAGCTCCAGGCGCTGGAGCAGGACTATCACGTCGTGCAACGGGTGATCGATACCTCGGCGCAGGAAGAAGGGTGGGGGCGGGTCTCGGCGCGCTCGATGTTGAACGATCTCGGGGTGCGGACGAAGCTGGCGCAGAAGAAGAATTTGAAGGCCTCGGGATTAACGCTCATTAACCAGCGCTTTCAGGATGGGAGTTTGTTTGTGTTTGATACCTGTGCGCGGATGCATCGGGAATTAACGCTCCAAGTGTACAAGCGCTCGCGCGATAAAACGAGTGTGCAGGAAGAGCCCGAGAAGAAATTTGATGATATGACGGATGCGTTGCGATATATCTTGATCGAGCGCCCGGAATTTTCTGGGTGCGCACGGATTCATGAGATCGGGCCGATCTATCAGCCTGGCACGGCGGAGAGTGACGAATGGACGGACAACCCGCACCGTTGGTGGATCGGCTAGCGATTGCCTTGTCGGACGCCCAGACGCAGGCCCTGAATGCCTGGATCGACCAGCAGCAGTCGGGCATGGACATCGCCCGGGCGCGGCTCTACGATCGCCAGCAAAAATATCTCTATACCTGGGACGATTTTGTGACCTTTCAGCGCAAGGGGCCGTGGGAATCGTCCTCCAATCTCCATATGCCCTTGACGCATATCATGGTGAAGATCTTTCATGCGCGCCTGTACAACATTTTTGCGAATGCGAAGACCACGCAGCTGCGGGGCCGGGAAGGCACGGATACCGAGCAGGCGACCATGGTGCGCAAATTGCGGGACTGGTATCTCTGGGATTATCTGAACGAGTATCGTGGGCTCCGAGGCTTCGCCCGAGAGGTGTTTTACGATACCGTGACGGTCGGCTTTGGGATCGGGATGAAGGATTGGCACGTCCGGCAACGCAAGAGTATTGTGCTGGAGCCCAACGAATTGCGCCGGGAACTGGCCGACATGGCCCCCCAGATTGCGGAGGGGCAAGCGACCCGCCCAGCGCTGGAAACGACCGAGGAAATGGCGACCCGGGGCCTCAAGACCGCGCCGTATCGGGAGGTCCAAAAGCTCCTGACCGTGTTTGAAGGCTCGCGCGTGCGCGCCCTCCCGTTTGAGAACGTCTTCTTCCCGAATACGATCCATGAATCCTCCAATCTCGATGCCCCGGCGTGTGTGATTGTCGAAACGGAACTGAGTGTGTCCGAGTTGCGGCTCGCGGCGAACCGAGGCGAATGGGACCCCGTGGCGGTCCAGCGGGTCATTGCGGAAGAAGGGACCCCTTCCCGGATCGGGGGCCGTGGCGATAATGTGCAGCGCCAGCGGGAACAATTGGCGGGGTACGATAGTACCGCGATCCAGTATGATAAGAGTCCCCGTGCGCTCCAATATTGTTTCTGTCGGTACGACCTGGATGACGATGGGATCGATGAGGAGTTCATTGCCGTCCGGAGTAAATCGCGGAAGATCCTCTTGAAAGCCGTCTTCCTTGATTTAATCTCCCCCTCCGGCCTTCGGCCCCTCGTCAAATTCGATTGCTTTGCCAAGCCTCGGCAGGCGTATGCGCGGGGGCTGCCGGAATTCATGTGGCCACTCAACGAAGAGATGGATCAGACCCATAATATGCGCCTCGATTATCTGGCGCTCCAGACCTGTCCGTTTGGGACGTATCGGGCGTCGTCGTCGCTCAAGAACGAACCGATTCGGATCGCCCCGGGGAAATTTATCCCCACCGATGAAACCACCGATATGAAGGTCCTGAATTTTCAGACGAATGCGATTAGTCTGCGGGGAGAAGAAGCCCTGCTCTGGCAATACGCGGAACGTCAAGCGGGGGTCTCGGCCCTCCAGCAAGGGATGGTCCCGGAGACCGTCGGCCCCACCCGCTCGACCTCGGGCGTGGTAACCCTCCTGCGCCAGATGGAAAAAGAATTTCAGCCGATGGTCGATCAATGTGCCGAGCAATGGAAGAAGTTGGAGAAACTGTTGCTGGATGATCTTGATCGCCGCATCCATCCCGCGTTCAAGATGCGCGTGCTCGGGGCCGCGATCGAGCAGTATGTCGATCAGCAACAGGAGACCCAAGTCAATGCCATCAATGAAGCCCTGCGCGTCAATGCGATGTTTGATGTGGTCATTGACGTGGCCCAAGTGATCCGGTCGGAAGAGGTGGTGCGCTCGGAGGCCACGCAGGTGCTCCAAACGCTCACCGCCCCGAGTCTGGCCGCCCAACTGGGCGTCATCGGCCCGAAGGCCCTGATGAAGGCCTATCGCGAATGGCTGGAAGCCTTTGACAAAGACCCCGACGACTACCTCGATCGCCCAGCGTTTATCGACCAGCCGTTGACCCTCTACCAGGAGACCCAAGTCTGTCAGCAAGGCCAGATCCCTCCGATGGCCATGCAGGACGACCATCCGGGCAAGGCGCAGATGCTGCGCCAATGGCTGACCGAACCGAGTTACCAGGAGGGGTTGTCGTTGGGCATCATCGCTCCGGGCACCGACCAATGGATTGAGAAGGCCGCCCGCAAACATGAGGTGCTGGCCGCGATGCTCGCGCCCCAAGGGCTCCCGAATCCGTCGGGTGCCAATGCGGCCGATACGCAGGCGCAAGTGGGTGGCCCCGCGACCCATGACGAACGGATCGCCCCGCCCCC
>JBBAAB010000116.1:0-5411 GCA_041658445.1 Thermoleophilia bacterium | reverse complement strand
CCCGGCCATCCGAGGAACTGACTATGTACAATGGCAAGTACCGCCTCGTAGTCGGCTTTATAGAGGTTTGCGAAATAGGCCTCTTCCAGCGCCCAGATTTCTTCTTTCGCTCTGTCCCTACTCTTGTCTATGTCTGCCGTAGTTGGCTCCTCGGGTCATTCTTCTTTTGACTGAGAACACTTTTCAATCAAACTCAGGCCTCTCCGACAGTTGCTCGGCAAAAGCTTCAAGACCTTTCCCTAAATCCCTTACCTGTTTCATCTCTATGGGACTACCGTCTTTAGTTTCAAGTACTTTTCCATTGGCTCGAAGTCCTTGTTGCTATGTAAAAGATATATACGATTTTGAATGCAAAAGGTTCCGATCATCACATCGATGGTTTTTCTCACGGTGACACCCTTCTTTCTGAGGAACCGGTAATTCATCGCGCTCTTGATGGCCAACTCCTGTCCAACCATCTCCATGATGGGGAAGGTCTGGAGCAGTTTTTTCGCAGTATTGAAATCCTTGTCGCTTTGAAATCCCTGCAGGACCTCAGTGAGAATGATATCTCCCATGATAAGAGGCTCGCTTCCCAGCGCAGCATCAAGCCAATCGGTTCTGGCTGTTTTACCGCCGTTGAAGTAATCGATCCAGACTGACGAATCCACCAGAATCATTTATCGGTCCGCATCTCATCGAGGTTGCCGGACCACTTAAGCTTGCCCCGGAATGCCTTGACTTGCGACTGGCGACTGCGTTCCACAAGCAATCTAAGCCCTTCTTCTACGGCGGCCTTTTTCGTTTTTAACCCGGACAGCTTGAGAGCTGATTTCATCAAATCATCATCGATTACCACGTTTGTGCGCATCATGCCTCCAATGTGTATAGTATAATACTATTATACACATTGTAGACTGGCCCCGGGAAGTATGTTTCCTTGAATCCGATTAATTCCCACCCCGATAAACCTCTCTCCGATGCTCCACCTTCACCACCACCACGCAGACCTCGTCGTCTTTAATGCTGTAGATGATGCGATAGTCGCCCTGCCGGATACGGTATCGTCCCCCGCCAGAGAGCTTCTCACAGAAGCCTCACCCCTTTCGCGGTCATTATGGTGTTATGACGTTATAGAGCGATAAGAGAAAGGGCAGCTCTCTGCGAGAGCTGCCCTTTCTGTAAGCGTAATGAGTGAGGATGCTACTTGACTTCTATCGTTGCGCCTACCTCTTCCAGCTTGGCCTTGATGTCGTCAGCCTCTTCCTTGGAGACCTTCTCCTTGACGGGCTTGGGAGCGCCATCCACGACTTCCTTGGCTTCCTTGAGACCCAGACCGGTAACAGCGCGTACGACCTTGATGACCTGGATCTTCTTGTCGCCCACCACGGTGAGCACGACATCGAACTCGGTCTGCTCTTCCTCGGCCGCTGCTTCGCCGCCGCCTGCGCCTCCTGCCGGAGCCGCGGCAACCGCCATGGGAGCCGCGGCGCTCACGCCGAACTCTTCCTCGAGAGCCTTGACCAGCTCGGCCAGCTCGGTGACACTAAGCTTCTTGATTTTCTCTATAAGAGTATCAACTGACATATCTTCCTCCTGAATCCTTTTTCTTTTTTATAAATATGACGTGACCGCCGAACGGGATATATTCCCGCAGCGACCCTCTATTCGCGCCACAACACCTGGACTTTAGAACCAGTCCTCTCGCGAATCGCTGGGAGCGAAGGGAATATATCCCGTTCGGCTCACCGGCTCCTACGCCGCCTCTTTCTGCTCCTGAATTCTCGTAAGGACGGTCACCAGCCCACGGATCGGTCCCGCGCATACGATTGCCAGCCCTCGGATCGGTCCCTGCATGGCGCCCAGCAACTGGGACAGCAGCACCTCTCGCGGTGGCAGCGAGGCCAGGAACTTTATCTTTTCCACGTCGATGAGCTTGCCCTCGAGTATGCCGCCCTTGATCTCCAGCGTTTTGAGCGCCTTGGCGAACTTGACCAATACCCTGGCCGGATTTACCGCGTCTTCCGAACAAAAGGCTATGGCCGTCGGCCCCTGAAGGTGCTCCTTGATATCACTGACGCCAGCCTCCTCGGCGGCGCGGATCATGAGAGTGTTCTTGGTCACCTCATAACGAGCGCCGACCTCCTTAAGTTCACTCCTGAGCTCACGCGCCTCGGCTACGCTGATGCCGCGGTAATCGGCCAGCAACATCGCCGTGCTGCCTTTGACCATCTCGGTCAGCTCGGCAACCTTTGCAGCTTTATCTTCCTTGTTCATATCTCACCTCCCGGCAACAAAAAAATCTACCCCCGCAGAGGTAGATATTTTTCATCTACACCTCGGCGGGCGGGCCTTTTGGCCCTTTGGACCCGGTTTTTATCAAAAACCCGGGTACCGGCTTTCTCTGGTGCTATTCAGTTGTATGCCCGTTAAGCGTGAGCGAAACTCGCGCTCCTACTGGGCCTCATCCATAAAATCCCTGACGACCGAGGAATCGACATGAATGCCCGGTCCCATGGTGGAAGTCATAACTATGGCCTTCATATACCGGCCCTTGGCCGACGCCGGCTTGGCTCTCATCAGCTCATCCATCACGGCGCCGTAATTCTCCACCAGCTGCTGTTCCGAGAAAGAGAGCTTGCCGATCGCGAGGTGGACGATGCCGGTTCGGTCGGTGCGAAACTCGACCTTGCCCGCCTTGGCGTCGGCGACGGCTTTGCCGATATCGAAGGTCACGGTACCAGCTTTCGGGTTAGGCATAAGGCCTCTGGGACCCAGCGCGCGACCCAGCTTGCCCACGACCCTCATCATGTCAGGGGTAGCGATGCAGACATCGAACTCGTACCAGCCATCCTCGATCTTCTTGGCCAGATCCTCTCCGCCGACGACGTCGGCGCCAGCGTCACGAGCCTCTTTGTCCTTCTCACCCTCGGCGAACACGGCGACGCGCATCTCCTTGCCTGTTCCGTGGGGAAGCATCAGGGTATTGCGGATCATCTGGTCCGCTTTTCTGGGATCGACGCCCAGACGGAAGTGGACCTCGACGGTCTCGTCGAATTTCGCGGCCGGAAAACTCTTGACAAGACGCATCGCCTCGAGCGGCGTATAAAACTTCTCGCGATCGACCAGACTTATGGCTTCGGTCATCCTTTTGCTCACGCCGGCCATTATTCGACCACGATTCCCATACTGCGCGCGGTGCCGGCGATGATCTTCATTGCGGCGTCCACGTCATTGGCATTCAAATCTTTCATCTTCAACTCGGCGATCTCCCTGACCTTTGACGGCGAGACAGTCGCGACCTTGATGCGGTTGGGCTCGCCGGAACCCTTCTCGATGCCGGCGGCCTGGCGCAGAAGCACGGCTGCCGGTGGTGTCTTGGTGATGAAGGTGAAGGAACGGTCTTCAAAAACCGTGATCTCCACCGGGATGATTGTGTTGCCTTCCTGCTCGGTCTTGGCGTTGAATGCCTTGCAGAAATCCATGATGTTGACTCCATGCTGGCCTAACGCGGGACCGACCGGCGGGGCGGGGTTCGCCTGCCCTGCGGGAATCTGTAATTTTATGAGTGTCATTACTTTCTTGGCCATTACATTCCTGACTGTCGTTCTGTCGCGTGAAACACGCCCGCCCCCGGGCCTTACGAAGGTCTCAGGTTTACGATTTGATTTATAGCGCAATCAAAAAGGATACAGGAAAACCCGAACCCGCCGCAACCCTTCTAAATTTTTTTCACCTGTTCGAAGCTGAGTTCCACCGGAGTCTCGCGGCCGAAGATGTTCACAAGGACCTTGAGCTTGCTCTGGTCTTCACTGATCTCTGCGATCTCACCGTTGAAGTCTGAAAGCGGCCCCGACATGACCCGCACGGTCTCACCCACGCTGAACATCGCCACCGCCTTGGGCTTCTCAACGGTCGAAGTGTGCAGGATGCGATCGACCTCCTGAGGGCTTAACGGGATCGGCTTGTTTTTGACCGAACCGACGAAGCCGGTGACACCGGGGGTGTTCTTTACAAGACCCCATGAGTCGTCGTTCATCTGCATGAGCACCAGCACGTAACCGGGGAACACGCGTTTCTCGGTCTGGACCTTCTGCCCGTTCTTGGTCTCCACAACCTGCTCGGTGGGTACCACGATCTCCTTCACGTACCGTTCCTGGTTCATGGACTTGATCCGCTGAAGAAGGTTCAGCCGGACCTTGTTCTCATGTCCTGAATATGTGTTGATTACAAACCAGTTAAACATATCAACTACCCACCGTGGCCAGCATTTTGATCAGCCTTGAGAAAATCTCATCAAAGATGGCGATATAGACACCCGCGATAACGACAGCGACCAGGACGACGATCGTCGACTGGATAAGCTCTTGCCGGGAAGGCCATGTGACCTTGGCAAGCTCAAGCCTGACCTCACGCAGGAATTTTCCGGCGTTGCGCTTCTCCCTGCCGGCAGCCGCCTTGGATGGCTTGGCCTTGGAGGCCTGTGCTTTGCCCAGACGGGACGTGAGTCCCCCTGTTTCCTGTTTCCCGGCCTTGCCTTTGGCTGGAGTCACCTTGTCCTTGCCTTTGGCGCTTACCTTTTCGGCAGCGTTTCCGCCACCCTTTTTCGAGGGTGTTTCCGCAGCCTGATTCTTTTTCGTTTTGGCTGGTTTTGCCATTTAAACCTGTTTCCAGTTCATTCGTGCTTCGCGTCCAAATCCCCGCTTCTCCCCGCCTCCCGGGCGTGCTGACGCAGCCGGAGGCTGTGTGGGAATGAAAGGCGAGACATTATATATGGCAGGGCTGGAGGGAATCGAACCCCCAACATCCGGTTTTGGAGACCGGCGCTCTACCAGTTGGAGCTACAGCCCTGCGGATCGGGACAGCCAACTACCAGGGCCTTCCCCAAACCAGCATTATACCCTTACCGCACAGGCTACGCAAAAGCCGCCGGGCCAAAAAAAGCCTAGCGGGTCTCCCGGTGAACCGTATGTGTACGGCACGACGGGCAGTACTTCTTCAACTCCAGCCGGTCCCTGTTATTCACCTTGTTCTTGTTGGTGTTATAGTTGCGCCGTTTGCACTCGGTGCAGGCCATCGTCACCATCGGTCTTTTATCTGATGCCATTATCTGTTCCCAACTCTATGCAATATAAAAAGACGGCCAAGCCGTCCTTGAAAACCACTAAAGTAAGATAGCAGAGAAGCGGCCGGTTCCGCAAGACGCAGCATCAGAAACACGCCTGATTTCCACGGATCCACTAAAACGGCGCGTTTTCCCCGATGAACAGCGACAAAACGCCCAGCAGAATGAAAAGCGACGCCGCAACCCAGCGCATGTACTTCATGTTGATCCTGTGAGCCATCGTCTCACCCAGCCAGACGGCAGGCACGTTAGCGATCATCATCCCCAGAGTCGTCCCCGTCGAAACAAACAGGGCTTCCATCAATAT
>JBBAAB010000115.1:0-5425 GCA_041658445.1 Thermoleophilia bacterium | reverse complement strand
CGGCATGATAATAATAGATCGAGCGAACCGTCGCATACGGGTCCGGGTCGTAATTGCTGGTTACGGTGTGATGCACGATTATCTTTTTGGGAGCCACATACTCGGGGTCCCATTGCATGTAGGCTTCGTTCGCGCCCCACTGGGCCCGTGTGATAATGCCCGGCTGGGCGTTGGCCTGTTCCGGTTCTACCGCCGCGCTGACCCTGCTCCATAATTTCTCAACCGATACCGGAGATTCATGATAACCCCTGGCATCGATGTAGCTTGCGGTCATACGGGTTATCGATGGCGAATCGCCTGCTGCATTGGCCGTCAGGTTCATCCGGTATTGAAAGTAGCGCGCCTCGCCTTCGGCAAAGACCAGCTGGCCAATAGTTTCACCCGAGGACTTCGTCTGGCTGATATGTTCGGGCGCCTCGTTTACGTCAATGATTACCTTCTGCCAGTCACCCCATTGGTCACCGTCCAGGCTGAAACGGACCTCGGCCTCGACGCCTGCTCCCTGTGGTGTGTCCGCCAGCCAGTGCAATCCGAGTGCGCTGAAGGTGTATTCCGCCTGTACGGGCTGTGCGGTGTAGGCGCCACGCGTACTTGCATTATCCAGAACCAGGGCCTGACCAATAGCGGCTCCCGTTTCCGACACGCCGGTAGCCTCATGATCGCCGGACGAAAAATCAAAGCCGGTAATGACCACATCGGCTCCGATCGTCTCCGGTGGAGGATCGTAATTGTGGAATCCTGGATAGAAAAAGAATGTTACCGTCATTATCACTACAGCCAGGGTGGCTGCAGTGATCCAGTACTTTATCCTGTGCCGCGCAAGCATCATACCCCTTTAAAGCGTATCTATTGGCTTAGATTATACCCGAACTGAATTCCAGGGCCACAGCTTCCCCTACCCAGCCGGACCGGGCCCTGTTTTAGCAAGTTCTTCCCTTATAACACATATCCTGTAAATCCATGAATCAACATCCAGATTTTTACAGTAAAATTACAACCACCCGGCGGCACCTTCTTGCCGAGCACCAAATACTGCTCCCTGGCTCCTGCTTGACTTGCCCTTCCAACCCTATAGGATTTAATCCATGAGAATCGGAATCGAAGGCCTGCCTCTCCTGTTCCATCGTACTGGAACCGCGACATATACCCACGAACTCGTCCAGCATCTGCGCCGGCTTCATCTGGGAGATACTGTGATTCTCTTCGGGCGTAACCAGCGGATGGCGGGTGAGTCCTACCATGACATCTCTTATACCGAGAGATTGGCTAACTTTCTATATAAAGAGTATCGGCTTCCCGGCGAGCTTTCCGAACGGCGTATCGATATCTACCATTCCCCGCGCGATATGGGGCTGCCCGACCCCGGACGGTTGCCCTGCCCCTGCGTCATGACCCTGCACGACATCATCCTCGTGCGTCTGGCCAACGATTATTACAGCCCCGCGAGGGCGAAGATGTACGAGCGGCGGTTGCTTGAGAAGGTTAACAGAGTGGATCATATTATCACGGTCTCCGGTTTTTCGAAAAAGGATCTTTGCGACTGGAGCGGGATCAATCCGGAAAAGGTGAGCGTAGTCCATAACGGCGTCTCGGAACAGTTCCGGCCTGTGGACGATCCGGAGATCCTGGATACTGTGCGCCGCCGCTACCGGTTGCCGAAACGGTTTGTATTCTGTGTCGGTTCGACCGAGCCACGGAAGAACATCCGCAGGGCGATCGAGGCGTTCGGACAGCTCAGGCGCGTGAGGGCCGACATCCAGATGGTCGTGGCGGGCGTCGACTACTGTGGCGTGGGCCCTGCTGAGGCTTTCTCCGGCCTCGACCTCGACGGCGTTGTCCTGGCAGGCTACGTGCAGGATTTTGACCTGCCGGCAATTTATTCTATGGCGGATCTGTTCTTTTTTCCTTCTCTGTATGAAGGCTTCGGACTGCCGCCTCTCGAGGCGATGGCCTGCGGTACGCCGGTCATAACTTCCAGCAAATCGTCGATTCCGGAAGTTGTTGGTGACGCCGCCGTGCTGGTGGATCCCCGCAAACCCGGTGAAATGGCCGGCGCCCTCGAGATGGTATTGTCGTCCGACAGCATGCAGGAAGAACTCATTGGCAAGGGAGTTGTGCGGGCATCCGGGTTCAGCTGGGAGAGGACAGCGAAGCAGACAAGGGAGATCTACGCAAGAGTCGTAAATAAATAACCGTTGATAATGATCATGGCACATTAAGGGGAAGCCTCGCTCAGCTCCCATTTGAAAATTCTCATGACGCTATCAGGAATGACCCGACGATGCCTTCGAACTCCGACATAGCGGCGGCACTTGATATGTTGGCCGATCTTATGGAGCTGGACGCGGCCAACAAATACGCGACCATCGCTGTTCGTAAGGGGGCACGAAGGGTGGCGGAATCAAATTTCTCCATCGAGGAAGCCGCGGCTCGCGGTGAGCTTACCGATATTCCCGACATCGGCGAGCGCATCGCCGCCAAGATCGGGGAATTCATCACCACCGGCAAACTGGCTGAAATCGAGGAATACTTAAAGACATACCCCGCGGACCTTGTCGCCATCCAGAAAATTCAGGGCGTCGGGCCGCGGACCGCTCGCAAGGTCTGGGAGGAGCTGGGCGTGTCGTCGCTGGCGGAACTCGAGGCGGCCGCGCACAACGGCCAGATCGCGGAACTGCCCGGGATGGGCGCAAGGACGGCGGAAAACATCCTCAAGGCCATCGACCGGCTACGGGAGCGCGGCTCCAGACTGCTGCTGGGAGATGTTCTCCCGATAGCTGAAGAGGCGGTTGAAATCCTCAAAAGGATACCGGAGGCCCGCAACGTTTCCTGTGCCGGAAGCGTCCGGCGCATGAAGGAGACCGTCAAGGACCTGGATATCATCGCCACAGCCACGGAGCCCGAGGCGCTGACTGGCTCCTTCTGCCGGCTTCCCATGGTCGCCGATGTCATCGGCCGCGGCCCCAGCAAGTGTTCCATCCGCACCCACACCGGACTGCAGGTGGACCTGCGCGTCGTGCCTCACGAGCAATTCGGTAACCTGCTCCAGCATTTCACAGGCTCCAGGGAACACAATGTGGCCCTGCGTGAGCTCGCCATATCCCTGGGACTCAAGGTAAGCGAGTACGGAGTTGAGGAAACGGATACCGGCAGACTCCACAAGTGCGTCACCGAGGAGGAGGTCTACCGGCTGCTGGGACTCGATTACATCCCGCCGGAGCTGCGCGAGAACAACGGCGAGATCGAGGCGGCCGCCAAAGGCGGTCTGCCGCGTCTGATCGAGGAAAAGGACTTATGGGGCGACCTGCATGTTCATTCCAACTGGAGCGATGGCTCCGCGTCCATCATGGAGATGGCGTCCCGTGCGCTACGGATGGGCCACAGGTATATGGCCGTCTCCGACCATACCCAGTCAATGGGAATGGTACATGGCCTGACACCGGAGAAGCTCGAAGAGCAGCTTGGCGAGATCAGGCGCGTGAACGGGGAGCTGGAGGACTTCCGTGTCTTTGCCGGCGCCGAGGTCGACGTACGCGCCGACGGAACACTTGACTTGCCGGACGAGTCTCTGGCGCAGTTGAACTTCGTTACCGTCTCGATCCATTCGGGTTTCAACCAGAGCCAGGAGCAGATCATGGAGCGTCTGACCGCTGCGATGGAGAATCCTTATGTGCGCGCCATCGGCCATCCCACCGGCCGGCTGATCAACGAGCGCGACCCCTATGATGTCGATATCGGGAAGATCATCAGCATCGCGGCCCGGACCGGGACGGCCCTGGAGATCAACTCACACTACCGCCGCCTCGACCTCTCCGATTTACACGCCCGGGCGGCCCAGGCCGCCGGCGTGAAGCTGGTGATCAACAGCGACGCCCACCATCCCGACCAGCTTGGTCTGCTACGCTATGGTGTAGCCACCGCCCGCCGGGGCTGGATCGAGCCGGACAGGGTACTTAATACCCTGAGCGTCTCGCGGCTGGAAAAGCTGTTGGAAAAACCCAAAGCCGGCAGAAATAACAGCTGATAGAATCAAAATGTGATGCCCGTTCCCCTGAAAAAATTTCTGCCCTTTTTCGTGCTGCTGATGCTTGCGGTACTGCCGGTGGTATCCGGCTGCGGCGCTCCCGCAAATGTCAGCTGGGCCACTCCATCCGATGGTGAGTCTGCCCGAACCAACAGTGGCGATATACAGACGGCGCTGGACACTTACGCCCGGGCTCTGGTGGATAAAAACCTGGAGGAATTCCTCTCGGTGATCGACGCCGGCAATCCGTCCTACCTGCAACAACAGCAGGAGATGTATTCGCGGCTGGAGGCAGTACCATTCTCCGATTACAGGATCGAGGCCAGCAGCCAGAGCGAGACCGCGCCGGGCACTGTCGTCGTGAAAGTAAACATCGCCAGCACCCTGCGTGAGAGCTTTACGGAACTTCCCGCCGGCGAGAGGGCGGCTTTTCTGCTGGTCAGGAGTGATGACGGCTGGAAAATATCCGGCGACGCCACCGAGCAGGCTCTCGGCAGGAAGGTTAACGCCGGACTCGAGGATTTCGGGCCCATTGCCGTGCTCACCGGCGACCACGTCATCGTCCTTTATCATCCTTCCCGGGAATCCACGGCCATGGCTGTAAGAGACAAGACCGAGGCAGCTTTTCCCCAGCTGGAAAAAACGCTGCCGCGCATCGACCTCCCCAAGGTCCCCATCAGGATTTATGACGATAAACAGCAGATCGACCTCGCCTACCCGGGACAATGGCAGACCTGGGCCGGAGGCGCGGCTCGCGCGCTGGGCTCCGGAGCGGCGCAGGGCGGAGAGATAATCATCAATTCCGGCATCTACAACAGCACCGACTCCGGCAATGACGGCTATAACAGCATCATGCTGGCCCACGAGCTTACCCATGTGGCCCTCTTTCCCCAGCAGGGCGCCCGCACACCCCCTTTCCTGATCGAGGGACTGGCCGATTATGTCGCTGGAATACAGCCTGTGTCGCTACTGCGGGACAAGCTTCGAGCGGGTGGTTCCTTCAGCCCCCAGCTGAGCGACCTCTATGAGCCCGGTGGCTTCTCGGCCCTGCTCACCACCGAAGCCGCCACGCTCGCCTACGAAGAGTCGGATACGGCCGTCGCGTATCTCGAAGAGCGGTTCGGCAACGAGAAAATCATGTCGCTCCTGCGCGAATTCAAGCGTCGGGAAAATGACAGCGGCAACCAGGACCGCCTCGTGGATGAAGTCTTCCGCTCCGAGCTCGGTCTCGGCTGGGGCGATTTTGAGCGCGACTGGAGCCGGTACGTCGCCGGTAACGGCCAGTGATTTACGATAAAAGATATCTCCTGAAAGCTGTTTTGATTTTTCTTGTCGCGGGTTTCGCGATGACACTCGGCCTTTGGCTGGGTATCCCCTTCGTCCAGGCTGAACGCGCTAACG
>JBBAAB010000114.1:0-5475 GCA_041658445.1 Thermoleophilia bacterium | reverse complement strand
TTCTGCCACAGCTATTGGCAGTGACACCACAGGTTCCGCCATTACCCGTAACATTAACTATGGAAGTGTCATTTAATTGATCTAACACTATCTCCTGCCCCACTTGTAAATTAGCCGAACTGGCTACAGTGATGACCGTATCTCCTTTATTGTAACCACTGGTCCAATTTGTCGCCGAAGTAAAGCCGGCGGGATAACCGCCTAAGCCACCGATGCCGGGGTTAGGAGAAAAAATAATATTTCCGCTCAAGACTAGCTTAGTAGATAAACCTGCTCCGCGGAGTACAACCCCTTTGTTAATGGTCAAGGAACTGGTTAAATTGTGAGTGCCTGCAGAGAAAAATACCACACTATTAGCCGGACAATTATCGATCGCGGTTTGAATTGCGGCGGTTGTCATTCCTGGATTAATAGTCGCACAAATACTGGTTCGATTAGGAATTCCGCCGGGTATTCCGACAGTGCTCCAGTCGATGCTTCTTTCGGCCGACAAGAGAGTCGAAGTAGAAGCTGTCGATTTCACGAGAAAGTCCTCCGCGCTCCAGCCGTCTGGGGCGTTGTCGTAGTTCACATTCCACCAGTTGAAGCCATCGGCAGAGATGGGGCCGCCGATAATAGTGCCCAGAGCTCCGGTTGCCTGCGTGCCAAGGAGTGTACCAGCGGTCGTGGGAGTAGCTCGGACATTCAGGGGGCCGGAGGAGACTTGGACGCGGTCGCCGACTACGAATTTGGTGCTTGTGGTCGCTTGGGTTGTGGCCGACACTGATGTTGATTGCGTTGATACGTTGCCAGCTGCATCATAGGCGGCCACGGTATAAGTGTACGCAGTGGACGGAGAAAGGCCGGTGTTTTGGTAGCTGGTCGTGGTAACGGTGGCAATCTGGGTTCCTCCCCGATAAATCTTGTACCCGGTTACGCCGACATTATCAGTGCTGGCAGACCAGGAGAGGTTGATTTGGGAGGAGGAGATGGCTGTGGCGGTTAAGCCGGTTGGCGCCGAAGGCGCCTGGGTGTCAGTGGGAGGTGGAGTATCACTGCTTCTTAATGGATGTGGATAGGTATACGGAATGTACCCGGGTTTGGGAGTATCTACGATATAATCGCGTCCAACCTGAATATCAGCGCAGGAACCGTTGGGTTTAACGCCGCTGCCGCAATTATGGATACCTGGATTTACAGGATTTCCATCTTTGGTATTGCCCCAAACATAAACGGGTTCAGATGCCTGCGGTGGATATGGATTAGCCGCGGTCCACAACCACGCATCCTGCCCTCTTCCAATCTGGTCACGGCATGGCCATCCGTTCTGTCCGGGTGTGTTGCCGTCCCACGGAGAAGCACCGTTGCAGGTTCCCGGCGGATTGCTTAACCAAGTCTCTTGGCTTCTAACGTTATCAAATAAAATGGCGTTGGAATAATTTCCGTTAATAGAATTGTTAAATATGACTCCTGGTCCGCCGCGCGGCCATATCGCCACAAATCCTCCAGCGCCTGGTCTGTTGAACGTGTTGTTGTAGATCTCCCATTTTCGAGTAGCGCGATGGTTGCCTTGCAGAGAATGAGCGTCAGCTCCTGTCGCATTTACGTCTGTCCAAGTTACACTATTGTTGCGGAAAACATATTTTCCTCCGTAGTTGGCATCTATGGCATTGCCAAAGACATTCCAGTAGATTGTATTATCTTCGACATACACCGCCTCGCCGCTGCCTAAGTTTGTCGGCTGGCTCCAGATAGTATGTGCCAACAAGTTTGCGTCGCCAGAGACAAGGACGCGCCCGTTTACAAACTCATTACTATCAATGACTCCTTCCGGGTGTTTATCCGCGAGGTTGCCAGGTTTGTTTCCATCGGCGGAGACGGCAGCTGAAAACGTCGTGGACTCGAACCGGTTATGATCAATCCGGACACCTTGCCCCCAAAAACTGATGAGAGTGCCGTTGCCAATGAAAGTAAACCCGGAAATGCGTGCTTTTGATGCATTAAGGGCAAAGAACGTGCCATTTCGTCTGAGTATCGTCTGTCCTATACCTGCACCCAGAACAGAAATATCTTTTGTTATGCTGACTTGGTCTGCCCACGTACAATCCCCCGCCGGCACCTTGACGGTGTACCCATTTTGAGCTTGATTAACGGCCGTTTGGACAGCGGATTGAGAGCAGGAAACGGCAGTAATGGTGTTCGTCGCTTGAGCTTGAGTGGTGGCAGAAGCGCTTGATGATTGTGCCGAATTGTTGCCAGCCGCATCATAGGCAGAGACAGTGTAAGTATAAGCAGTTGATACGGAGAGGCCAGTGTTTTGGTATGAAGTACCAGAAGCAACGGTAGCAATTTGAGAGCCGTTTCTAAAAACTCTGTATCCTGCAACCGCTACATTGTCGGTGGAAGCGGTCCATGAGAGGTTGATTTGGGAAGAAGAAATGGCGGTGGCAGTGAGATTCGTGGGAGTGGAGGGAGGGGTGGTGTCGAGTATGACCGTGACATTAGAAGTTGTGACGGTGATGGATGCGGAGGTCGTCTGATTCCCTGCCGCGTCTCTCGCTCTCGCAGTGAGGGTATGGGAAGCATTCGTGGAAGAGGCGGTGTTCCAGGAGACGGTGTATGGAGAGATGGTATCCTCTGCTCCGAGGTTCGCGCCATTCACGAGGAACTGGACGCCCACGACTCCTGTGTTGTCAGAGGCAGAGGCGGAGACCGTGATGGTGGAGGAGACGGTGGCGCCACCGGCTGGAGCAGTGAGAGAAACTGTTGGTGGCGTGGTGTCGGCAATTATCTTCACTAAGAAGTCCTCAACGCTCCAGCCGTCAGCTCCGGTGTCGTAGTTTATGTTCCACCAGTTGAAGCCGTCTGCGGCAGTTGGGCCGCCGATCACAGTGCCCAGAGCTCCGGTTGCTTGAGTACCGAGGAGGGTACCTGCCGTGGTGGGAGTCGCTCGGACGTTCAAAGGACCGGAGGAGACTTGAACGCGGTCACCGAGGACGAATTTGGTGGACGCGGCGCCTTGTAGAGGATGCGGATAGGTATAGGGCGTGTAATAAAGCGACCAGGTGTTTGTGGCAGTACATTTGTAGAGTTGGCCGTCAGGACCTGCTTGATTGCTATTCCATTCTCCTTGGTCGGTAGCCCAGTAGGAGACACCGGTGGTACAGGTGGAAGGGCGAGACGAGAGAGGGCCCATGCCGACGCCCGTGGCCCCAGTAAACGACGCGACTTCCGTATAGTAATCGCGGTTGACGAGAATCCACGTATTCAGCGCGGAATTATCGACGGCCATGAGTTGCGTGCCGTTTGTCCGGTTGTTCCACATATAGAGCGGCTGGAACGCCTGATTATACGCCAGCGGCGTGGGCGTGGAATCCCATTGTGTGACATCATAGGCCGTCCCGATCTGATCACGGCAATGCCACCCAGATTGCCCAAACGTGTTTTGATCCCACGCGCTTGAACCATTGCACCACCCTGAAACGGGCACCGACTTCTCGCTCCGCACGTTGTCCATCAGAATCTCGAAACTCGATGTCCCGCTTGGAAGGCGGTTGCCGAAGAGGACGCCGGAGCCACCGCGCCAGAACGTAATGCCCGAGAATCCGGAGAGTCCGGACGCGCTGTTGTGGTAAATCTCCGTCCGTTGACTGCCCCGATTGTCGCCCTGAACCGAATGGACTTCGGAAGTATGCCGACCGCTGGTGATGTTATTGAATCGAAAGACGTAGCGCCCCCCGTAGTTCGAGTCTGAACTGTTGATGTTGCCCGAGGTGTTCTGCCAGTGGTTGTCCTCGATGTAGATGATATTCTTTGAGTCGCCGAGCGGCGTCTGCTGCGCCCAGATTTTGTGTTGCGCATCATTCTCGTCGAGCTGCCACGTCGTCCCATTCGCCTGCACAGAAATATCGACGAAGGAGTTATTATCGACAAGCCCCTGCGGGTGGACGCCGTCATCGCCGCCGCTCAACTCCATTGGAGCCCAGCCCGACGTCGAGACGATTCGATTATGATCCAGGCGGAAATGCTTAGAGAGATTCTGCCGACTGTTATTGACCATTGCGACCCCACCAGAGTTGGCGGCAGTCATCGTGAATCCTGTGATCCGCTGAGAGGCGGTTATGTTGAAAAGGAAGCAGACAGCACATCCGATATTTGTGATGTTTTGAGACGTACACGTAATTGGCGAACCTGAGCAGGTAACCACTGTGGCTCCTTGGACCGTAAGATCTTTATTAGCAGGCAGGGAAATTGCCGAACTCCAGTTGCATGTGCCAGAAGGAACTGCCACGGTACCTTCGTTCTGAACGGCATTGATGGCGGTCTGCACGTCAGCCTGCGAGCAGGAGGCGGCGGAGTATGTTGCGGCAGAAGCCGATTGGACACGCAAAAAGAGAGTGGCGGTAACAACAAGCCCGCAAAGAATTAATAACTTAGTTGTTGAATTTTGTATCCTCACTTGCTTCACCTAATATAATATTTGAAAGTATACCACCTTCGTCCGGGAATGGACCAACTATATTTCCAGAAACTACCGCGGGATAATTTCCACCCGCCCGGAAGAAAACACCTGCACCTCGGCCGGGATACCGAACCTGCTAATAGTGTTGGAGCAAAAGAGAAGATATGCGGTCGTGGAGGTCGGCGCAACCGGTATGGTGCCGCTCGCGGAACTCACGTTCCCGATGCCCTGGGAAATAGTGCACGACTGGGCATTCTGGCACGACCATGACAGTACGGATGCGTTGTTCGGCAACACCACCACCGATGGATTCGCAGAAAACCCGCAGGTTACTCTGTTCGGATCATTCGGATTAATCGGGCCGCCTGGACCATTCACGATAAGACCAGCCAGTTTCGTGTCGCTCAATGTTCCGCTTACTCCATTCACATTAAACCGATAGATGGCAGGAGTAGTTGCTCCTGATACGTCCACGGTAAGCGTTGAAATTTCGCCGAGCCTGATAGCAGATCTTGAGAAACTCGCCGTCGCTCCTTGCGGAAGACCGGACGCGGTAAGCACGATAGGCGAAACAAAGTCGCCGGTTGCGATTGACGTGACCGTATAGGTAGTCGAGCTTCCTTGATCCACTGTTCTTGATTGAGGGAACACCACGAGCCCGAATCCATACGGAGGGCTACCACCTGTAGGAGGCACGCTCGGCACGGTATACGATACGTTAATAATCCGGGGCGTTGAGTTGACAGAGCCCGTCTGTCCCTGTGCTGTTGCGCTGATAGTTATTTGGGCAAAATATGTCCCTTCGGGAACGACAGCGCCATTTGAAGCATCGACATGGGCGACAAAGAGTTGGTTCTCCGTCTCGCTGCCGGCAACATATGGTTGCGTCGGACAGTTATCGACAAGGAGCCATGTTTGGTTCGACTGGCACGTCGCCGTAAAACTCGTCCCCGCTTCTCCCGTATTCATAATAAGAGCGATGTCTCCTCTTTGGCCGTATTTATCGAGGGCAAATTGTTGTTTACTTACGTCGA
>JBBAAB010000113.1:0-5487 GCA_041658445.1 Thermoleophilia bacterium | reverse complement strand
CCGGTGGAAACGTCCTCGTGCTCCCTGTGTCACAACCCCCATGCTTCGGCGCAACCGAAACTTCTGAAAACGAGTTCCCATAAACCCGTTACCGATGCAAGTTGCGGCGATTGCCACAACCCGGCATCATCGCCGAAGCCGTTCGGAACCACGGAAAAGGGGAGCGCTCTCTGCTACCAGTGCCACGATGAGAAGGGACTGAAGGCGGGAGGGGTCGAGCACGAGCCCTTCAGGAAGGGGGCGTGTCTTTCCTGCCACAATCCCCACGGTTCGGAGAACCCGGCCCTCCTTTCCGGGGAGGGGAACCGGCTCTGCATCGGATGCCACAAGGGAAAAGGGGAGAAGGTGGCAAAACCCCACGCAGCCGCCACCGGGGGGAAGGGTTGCCTCTCCTGTCATCGTCCCCATGCGGCAAAAAACCCGAAGCTCCTTGTGTCGAAAGAGGGCGATCTCTGCTTTTCCTGCCACCCGAAGGCAAAGGCGGCCAAGACCGCGAAGATCCGACACGACCCCTTCATGGAAGATTCCTGCACGTCCTGCCACAATCCCCACGGGTCGAATTTCGAGGGGATGTTCCGGGCCCGGATGGACGAGGTCTGCTACTCCTGTCACGCGGAAGCGGAGGGAAAATTCATCAAGGCGAACACGCACAAGCCGGTCGCCAACGCGCAGTGCAATGCCTGCCATAACGTTCATGGGGCCGAGGAGAAGAATCTCCTGAAAGCGGTCCCCCCGGCACTCTGTTCCAACTGCCACGGTGACCTGATGAAGAAAGGGGAGGGCGGATCGAACCACGACCCCTTTACGGGAGGGGAGTGCCTTGCCTGTCATGACGCCCATGGGAGCAATGTCGCCGGGATGATCGTCAACACGCAGGACAAGGTGTGTGCCGAGTGTCATTCCGAACTTGGCAAAGAGATCAAGGAGGGCAAGAGCAGGCACGCTCCGGTCCTGAAAGGGGAATGCACGAAATGCCACAGCCCGCATAAGGCGAAACTTGAGAAGCTCCTGCTGGCGGGCAGCCCGGACATGTGCCTGACCTGTCACAAGGATCTCAGGGCGAAGTTCGACCGGGAGAAGGTGCATTCGCCGGCGCGCAGGGATTGCCTGCGGTGCCACAAGCCCCACGTTTCCCCGGAATCCCCTCTGCTTACTACACCTGTCCGCACACTATGCGGGGAGTGCCACGATCTCAAAGCGGGGCCGTTCCGGAAAGCCCACTTCTTCATCGAGGCAAGCGCCATGAACTGCGTGAGTTGCCATACCCCTCATGCATCGACGGATCCGAAGTTCTTCAAAGAGGTCACGCACCCGCCGTTTGCGTCACGCTCCTGCGGGGAGTGCCATGTCGCAGGGGAAAAACAGTGAAGGGAGAGGGCGCGACCATGCGGTATAGGGTTTCTCTTGGCATATTTTTTCTCCTTGTCCTTCTGTCCGCCGCCGCGGCGTTCCCGGCCGACGTGTACCGTCTCAAGCCCGGGGCGAAAGGGAAGATCTGCGCGAACTGCCACGTGGACTTCCAGGACAAGCTCAAGCGGCCGTTCCTTCATACGCCCGTAAAAAAGGGGGACTGTTCCGGTTGCCATAATCCCCACACCTCCTCCCACGGGAAATTGCTGGAGGCCGATCCCTCCAGGATATGCCTCCGCTGCCATGAGGGAATTGCGCCGAAAAAAGCGAAAAGCACGCACAAGGTCGTCGTCGATGGCAAATGCACCAGTTGCCATGATCCCCACTCGGCGGACAACAAGTGGAACCTCTTGAAAGCGGGGAACGAACTCTGCTTCGGGTGCCACAAGGATCTTGGACAGGCGGTAAAGAAGGCCAGGTTCAGACACTCGCCCGTGGAGAAGGGGTGTCTCAACTGCCACGACCCGCACGCGTCCAAAAAATTCGGGCATCTTCTGAAAACCGATGTGCCCGCATTGTGCACAAACTGCCACAAGGCCGACAAACCCGCGTTTACACGGCAGCACAGCGGTTACCCGGTTGCAAAGGCGCGGTGCACTTCCTGCCACAATCCCCACGGGTCGGAAAAGGCCGCCATCATGTACGCGAATGTCCATCGGCCCGTCCTGAGCAAAATGTGCAATCAGTGCCATGAATCCCCGTCCTCCCCGACCCCGTTCAGGGTCATAAAACCAGGGTATGAATTGTGCCGGGGATGCCACTCGAAAATGATCAACGAAACCTTCGGGAAGAACCAGTTGCACTGGGCGTTGGTCGGCAAGGACGGTTGCCTGGCATGCCATACCCCTCATGCGTCATCGGGGGCGGCCCTGCTGAAGGGGCCCATGATCACCGTATGCGGCGCATGTCACGCCGATACGATCAAACGGCAGGAAACGTCCCTCGCGAAGCATGAGCCCGTTGCGAAAGGGGAGTGCAAGGCATGCCATTCCCCTCATGCATCCGATGTTTCCCTGTTGATGACAAATCCTTCGGTCATTGATCTATGCGGCAGTTGCCACAGTTGGGGGAAGCATACCTCGCACCCCGTCGGAGAGAAGGTTCGCGATATGCGGAATAAAAACCTGAGCGTAGATTGCCTGAGTTGTCACCGATCGCACGGGACACCGTACAAGAAGATGGTTCACTTCACCACGTCCACGGACCTGTGCGTCCAGTGTCATAAACAGTAAATGAGGTGATTCGATGGGAAATTCCCTGGTGAGAATCATCGTTTCCATTGCCGCGATGCTGTTGCTGGCGAAGGTGTCCGTCGGCGCGGAGGCGTTGAAGTTGAGGCATTTCCAGTCCGTCTATGCCGACGGCAAGGAAGCGGGGTTCCGTTCTCCCGAAGGGGTAGGTTGCGACGGGAAAGGCCACATCCTCGTGGCCGATTCGGGAAACGGACGTCTCGTTCAATTTACCTTGATCAATGGGAAAGCGATGCCTGACAAGGAAATCAGGGCGCCCGAATTGTCGTTCCCGGTGCGGGTTCAATCCAATTCGAAAGGCGAGATCTTTGCCCTTGATGGCCGTCAGAAACGAGTCGTTCGATTCAGTCCGGCCGGAGAGTACCTGGGGCGGGTGGATGCGACGGATTTGCCTCCCCCTTCAACCGTCATCCCTCGAAGTTTCGACATCGGCAAGGATGACTCCATTTATCTTCTCGACGTGTTTGGAGGCAGGGTGCTGATCCTGACGCCGGAGGGGAAATTCGTAAAAAAGATTGATTTTCCGGCAGGTTATGAAGTTGTTTCCGACCTGGCGGTCGATGGGAAGGGAACTGTTTTCCTGATCGACAGCGTCAAGGCAATGGTGTATGTCGCGGCGAACGGTTCGGGAAAATTTTCCCCTCTGACGGAATCCATGAAAGAAGTGATGAAATTCCCCGCCACGATCACCACCGACGCGCACGGGAATATCTATCTTGCGGATAAAAACGGGGGCAATATATATATCGTCAGTCCGGACGGTTCTTTCAAGGGAGAGCAGTTGACCATGGGGTGGAAAGAGGGGCAACTCCGCTACCCATGCCAGTTATGCGTCAATGACAAAGGCGAAGTCTTCGTCGCGGACAGGGATAACAATCGGATACAGATTTTTTCCACGGCCAGATAACAGGCCAAAGACGAAGAGAGGTGGCCGGCGTATCAGAAAATACCGAGGAGTATAATTCGGGTTCGGAATGTCCCGCCCGATATTTGCATTAATTTACCTGCTGTTCTTCCTCTCCGGCGCGGCCGCCCTGATCTACGAGGTAGTGTGGTTCCGGTCTATTTCACTCATCTTCGGCGCATCCCACCTTGCGGTAGCGACGGTGCTATTCGTGTTCATGGGAGGGCTGGCGCTCGGAAGCCATCTCCTCGGGAAACGGGTCGAGCAGCACGCGAAGCCCCTGAGATTGTACGGTTTCCTGGAGGTTGGGATCGCCGTATTTGCGGTTTTATTCGTTCTTCTGATGAAGTTGTATCCCTACGTGTATGTACCCCTCGCGCGGTTGGGGGCGAACAATACGTTGTACATTTCTTCGCTGCGGATCGTGCTCGCCGTTGTGTGTATGGTCGTACCTACCACGCTGATGGGTAGAACGCTCCCTGTGCTGTCGCGCCTGGTTTCGTCGGGGCCCGAGCGGCTGGGAGCGCGTCTCTCCTTCCTGTACAGCTTCAACACCATCGGCGCCGTGGCGGGCACCCTGGCGGCGGGGTTTCTCCTCCTTCCTTACATGGGTGTGAACGTCACCCTTGCGATCGCGATCGGCATAAACCTGGCGATCGGCCTTTCCTCGATCGCTCTGCAGGACACTGTGTCATCCCATCTCGCGAGGGAGGCTGCGCACCCTCGAGGGGAGAAGGGGGTTGCCGGGAAACCGGAAACCTTCGCTGCTGCGGGACCGACGAGTCCTATCCCCTATCGTTTCGTGCTCTGGGGAATCGGAATCAGTGGATTCTGTGCGCTGGGTTACGAGGTGCTTTGGACCAGGGTTCTCAGCATGGTGATCGGAACTACGGTGTACGGCTTTACCATCATGCTGGCTGCCTTCCTGTCCGGGATCGCATCCGGCAGCGGTGCCTGCGGCCTCTTCCTGAAAATCGGGCGCGGCAGGGAAGGAGGCAGCAGGTTCTTCGCCGGCTTCGGACTGGTGCAGTTCCTCATCGGGGTCACCGCTCTGCTGGTGACTTACACCCTGCGGGATTTACCAGCGGAGGCGATTCGTATCCAGAACCTTATACTGGGAACGGACATCAGCGAGTTCGAAGTGAGGCTGGTTACGAATTTCCTGGTCGCTTTCTGCTACATGTTTCTCCCGGCGTTCTTCATGGGGGTCGCTTTTCCGCTGGCGGGAACGATTCACGCGGAATTCCGGAACACGGCAGGGAGTTCGGTGGGGGAGGTTCTCACCTGGAATACGATCGGCGCGATTCTTGGCGCCTCGCTCAGCGGGTTCGTCCTGATCTACCTCTTCGGCATCGAGCGGTCCCTCCAGATCCTTGTCGCACTGAACATGGGGACCGGCCTGTTGATCGCCGCGAGCACGGCGGAACGACCCCTGGTGATCTGGGGGGCTGCGGCCGTGACCGTGGCGGTACTCCTCGCCCTCGCAATCAATCCCGATCGCTGGAAAAGTTGGGACACGAAATATTTTGCCATCTACCGAAACAACCAGCGCGATGCATTCGACACCCCGGGAAAGTTCAAGGACGCGATGGAGAACACCGACGTGCTTTTCTTCCGGGAAGGGATCAATGAAACGATAAGCGTGATCAAGGTGAAAGGGGCGTCCCAGGCGTTGCTTGTCAACGGGAAAGTGGTTGCCTCCTCCATGAAGCAGGACATCCAGTGCCAGATGGCCCTGGGACACCTGCCGGTGCTGCTGCACGGAAACCCGAGGAGGGTCTGGGTCCTGGGGCTTGGGACCGGAATGACGCTGGGAGCGGTTTCCGTACACCCGGAAGTCGAGAGGGTCACCCTCGCCGAAATCGAGCCCAATGTCCTCCCCGCCGCAAGAACGTTCAGTCGCTTCAACCACGATGTATTGGA
>JBBAAB010000112.1:0-5542 GCA_041658445.1 Thermoleophilia bacterium | reverse complement strand
GATACCCATGTCGCCCGTACCTAGCAGGTTGGCTCCGGCAGCGATCTCCGTCTCGGCTATTTCGATGCCGGTCTCGATGGCCTGAACGGCCTCAGCCCGCGTCATTGCAGGGCCGGTAGCCATGTTGGACGTGCCGGGACGGACCTTTCTGCTGATAATACCATCAAGCTCAACCTGAGCTGCAACTCCGATGTCTACAACCCTTACTTCCGCGCCGGAATGACGGGCCAGAACGTTGATTCCCGCGCCGCCGGCCGCGAAGTTGGCGACCATCTGCGGAGTGACCTCCTGCGGGAAGGCGCTGACGCCCTCTTCGACGACCCCGTGATCGCCCGCCATTACGATGATCACCTTTTTGGAGACATACGGAAGTGGTTGCCCCTGGATGCCGGCCATCTGGATGGAAAGCTCCTCCAGAACCCCCAGGCTGCCCTGCGGCTTGGTGAGCTGGTCCTGGCGCTCGCGTGCCTGCCGCATCGATACTTCATCAAGTGCGGTGATCCGCGAAATCGTTGTCTTCAATCTGTCCATTTGTTCCTCCTGGTTAGTAATGATTCAAATGAGTCGTTTCCCCCCGCGGCACCTTAATACTGCGAGCATCAGCGCTGTGATCGACACCAGCGACTGTGTCAAAAGCCTGACGCGGTACTCTTCCGCGCCGGGGATCCTGATTGAATGGAATGGCTGGTTGTGGGATATGAACCACCGGCGCCGGCCACGTTTCGGGTCGGTCCAGGGCAGGACCTGCTCAACGTCCGGGAGCACGCCGCCCATGGCGCACAAAAAAGCCGGCGATGTATAGCCGCAACTGCTGCCC
Organism: Thermoleophilia bacterium; assembly: GCA_041658445.1. GTDB lineage: Bacteria > Actinomycetota > Thermoleophilia > BMS3ABIN01 > BMS3ABIN01 > JBAZWE01. The sequence goes on along the minus strand of JBBAAB010000112.1, from coordinate 4,725 downwards.
ACGATTCCCAGCATGATCAAAACCAGCGCGCCTTCGGCCTTGTGGGCCGAGACGTCTTTGTGTGGTACGAGGTCCAATACGGCATGCAGCGCTACCCCGGCAACCAGCGCTTTCACCGGACTCCTGAAGAGCCGGCCGGCGGCGGCGTTGAGGCATGCATGGGGAATCAACATCATTTGGGGAAATCTCCTCTAGTGGGCATGGAATAACCAACCGCGCGTGAGGCAATATTTTTATTTATAAGCAAGATAAAAGCAACCCGGGCCGCTGAAGGCCCGCGAACGGCGGGATTGCCGCTTCCGCAGTCATCGGGACCGGCCGGTTCGATCTGCCGGGGTCTTGAATATCAGGGAAATACCTGACTCTTTATAGTGGATTTTATCGTCCCGGCCTTGTATACTTTCTTTCCAGGCTTTTGAACGGGTGCAAGAGCGGCGGTTCATGCGTTCTCGCGTGAGTTTTTTTGTCTGGGTATAAGGAACGAAATTTATGGACAGCAGTGGAAAGGGGGTGTTTGCGTGAGCAGGAAATATCGGGTAGTAGTTGGTTTGATGTTGAGCTTTGTGTTGATACTTGCGTTGAGCACGGTAGCGTTTGCCGGCAACAGGGGTTCTCGCTCCGGTGATCACCAGGGCAGCAAACCGGGCAAGTCTCAATATCATCGCTGTGATAGTGATCGGGGTGCCGGCTGCAATCAGTATGGCGGCAATCATGATAAAGACCACCATGGTGACAAAGACCATCACGATGACCGAGACGACCAGGATTGACACAAATTGTTCTGGCCTTCTGATCTGAATCACGTTTAATTAAAGCGGAACCTGACAGGACCGGCGCCTTCGGCGCCGGTCCTTCTCAATTCAACGATAGCTGACGGGCAGAACGGCTCGATAACGCACTCATCACAAAGCGGCCTGCCAGCCTTGCATACCTTGCGCCCGTGCAGCACCAGGTTGATATGGAAGGCATATTTGTCATCCTGTGGGACGATGGCGTTGAGAATGACGTGAGCACTCTCACGGGTTGCGTCCTCGGGAAGGAAATCGAGCCGTTTCCCCAGCCTGAAGACATGAGTATCCACCGGCATCACCGGTCTGCCCAGGGCGAACATGAGCACGCAGGACGCGGTTTTGACGCCCACCCCGGGGTAACCGGTCAAGTACTCGATAGCCTCCCGGTTTTCCATATTCTTCAAAAAATCCAGCGTCAGATCTCCCTGCCGGGCAAGAATCCCCGCAAGCACCGTTTTGATATAGCGCGCCTTGGTGTCGGCCAGCCCGCCGGAGCGGATGGCGGCGGCGATGCTCGCCTCTCTGGCCCGTGACACCTTCTCCCAATCGGGATATTTTTTCCTCAAGGATTCCAGTGCCCGGCCGGCGTTGATGTCAGTAGTGTTCTGCGAGAGTATTGTGAAGATCAGCTCTTCGGTCGGCGGGTAACGCGGCGCCCAGCGCAGACGGAAATATTCCCGGTCAAGGAATTTGATGATCAGGGGGAGACGCGCGGGCGTTACCATCAGCCTTTTTCTCCAGCGCAGATATAAAGGGCTCGCGGCACGATCATCATGCTCATCGGCAATTCCCCGACGATCTCGCCGTCGGTTTGAACCAGCACGGGAGAACCGGCGGGACAACTAACCTCCACAGCCGGCGCGCGAAAATACTCGGCCGCCGAGTCATCGATACGTGATTTTCTCAAAGCGCTGATCCAGAAGTTCACCATCTCCGCGAGCCCCTTTTCCTTGAGCACGCAAATGTCGAACATGCCGTCGGTCATGCTGGCATCCGGAGTCGGGCCGAAGCGGCCGCCGTAGTATTTCGAGTTGGCGACTATGACAAAGTATCCCTCGGTCTCATGATCGTCGGTTTTCACGCTCAGCAGCGGCAGGTCTTCCTGGATAAAAGTGACAAGGCCGGAAACCGGAAAGGCCGCGTGCCTGATGGTCTTTTTAAGCACAGGGTCGATATTCTTGATCACCATCGCGTCAAACCCGATCCCGGCCATCAAGGCAAAGTAACGATCACCGGCAAGCCCGAGGTCGACCGCCGTGGCTTTTCCTTCAACAGCGAGCGCGCAGGCTTTTCCTACATTCATGGGAACTTCCATCTCGATGGCCAGCACGTTGGCTGTGCCCGTGGGGATGATGGCCAGTTCGGTCCGGGTTCCGGCGATACCGTTAATAACTTCGTTCAGGGTGCCGTCGCCCCCGGCGACGATAATCCGTGGCGCGCCCCGGGACACAGCCAACCGCGCCAGCTCCGTGGCGGACCCGCGTTCGGTGGTCGGGAAGAGTTCGATCCGGGCGCCGAGCTTCCCCAGCGTGTGCGCGGCCTTCATGGCCCTGCGTTCGCCCGCGCCGGCGAGAGGGTTATATATTAATGGGAGGACTGCGTCCATCAAGGCAGCGGCCTCGGTATCATCTGCCTGGAGGCGAAGCCGACATAGTCCGCGTAGCCGGCAGCCTTGGCATGGGAAAGCAATTTGTCAAAATCCCTGGCCACATGGGACGGCTTGTGCGAATCGGAGCCGAACGTGATGGGAACCCCATGTTCGCGCATGATCTCGAGTATCTCCATGCCGGGGTATATCTCCTCCACCGGTTTGTGCAGTCCCGACGAATTGAGTTCTATCGCTACCCTGCTTTTTGAAAGCGTCTCCGCGACGCGGTTGTATAAGGGCTTTAAGTCCGCCGTGGGCCGGTGCCCATATTTCTTGACAACATCGAGATGTGTCATGACATCGAACAATCCCGTCCGAGCCGCCTCCATCACCAGCCCGAAGTACATCTCGTAGACCTCGTTGATGTCGCGACGGCCGAACTCGAACTTGAAGCGCGACTGGTCGATGCCCCAGCCGCCGATGAAATGCACCGAGCCGTAGACATAATCGAAGCCGTAGCGCGCCAGGACCCGCGCCACGTCGTCGGCATGCGTGCTGATATAGTCCGCCTCGATACCGAGCCTGATGGGGAAGTCCGGATGCGCGCGCTGCAGCTCCTGGACCTGTTCTATATAAAGAGGCAGGTCGGCGTGTGACATGGCGAGCGTCGGGTCCTCCAGGTGAAAAAGGGGCAGATGGTCGGCGAATCCCATCTCCGGCAGCCCCAGTTCCTTCGCCGCCAGCACGTATTCTTCCAGCGTTCCGCCGGCGTGGCCGCAGAAGGGCGTATGTATATGGTAGTCAGGCAGCTTGTTCATGGGGATGCTCCCTGTTCACGGTTTCCCGTTTTTAAGGATTACCCGAATCAATAATCGGGGTTGGGTAATTATAGCAACCGGAAGGCGGAGAACAGGAATACTCAAGACTTGCATTAGCCTTATCATCCAGATAAAATAATACTCGTCTAACATTCTGTGTTCTATTAATTACATGGATTAAGTTGGAGGAGTTTAATGACAAGCAGCGATATTTTGACACCGGCTGTCGAGGAGTATCTTGAAGCAATATACAAGATGGCGCTCGAAGGCCAGGTGATAGCGGCCCGTCTGGCGGAACGGATGAACGTCTCACCACCGACGGTGGCCGACATGCTCAGGCGTCTCTCGGACAACGGATATGTGAAGAGCAGCAGGCGGGATGGCGTGAAGCTTACGAAAAAAGGGCTGGAAACAGCCGAGACGCTCGTACGCCGGCACAGGCTCTGGGAGAGGTTCCTTACCGACGTCCTCGGTCTTGAATGGGACGCGGTCCACGAAGAGGCCTGTCGCCTGGAGCACGCTATGAGCCCGCAGGTGGAGGAAAAACTCTCCGAGATCCTCGGCCATCCGGAAACCTGCCCGCACGGGCACCCAATTCCCGGGACACGAGGCGCCCGTAAACGGGAGAAAGACGCCAAGCCCCTCTCCGAACTCTGCGCCGGCGATACGGCAGTCATCGAGCGTGTCTCCGAAGAGGAGCCCAAGCTGCTTCAATATCTGGGGACATTGGGGCTGCTTCCGGACGCCAAGATCGCTATCAAGGAAATCGCCCCCTTCAAGGGTCCCATGCTCGTCCAGGTCTGTGGTGCCCAGTACGCCCTCGGCCAGGAAGTGGCGTCAAAGATCATGGTCAAGGCAAAAAAATAGCCTGGCGTCAATCCTCTAAGTCTGAATCGGAGAATTTAAACATATGCAATTATCATGTCACAGCGCCCTGAACAAGCTGCACGCCGATACGGAATATACGATCGTCCTCGCGGGCAACCCCAACGTCGGCAAGTCCAGCATCTTCAACAGCCTGACCGGCATGGGTGTCGAGACCGCAAATTATCCGGGAAAGACCGTCGAGCTCAACATGGCGACCACTTCCCTGGATGACATGAAAATCGGCATCATCGATCTGCCCGGCACATATGCCCTCGGAACCGTTTCCGAGGACCAGTGGGTAGCGCGGCAGGGTGTCCTCGATGGAAATCCCGATGCAGTCGTCATGGTGGTGGATGCCACAAACATGGCACGAAACCTCTATATCGTCTTACAGTTTCTTGAGCTGGGTTACCCGTTGGTCATTGCGCTCAACGTCCTGGACGTAGCCCGTCGCGAAGGCCGCCGCGTTAACATAGACAGATTTTCAGAGCTTATGGGCGTGCCGGTTATTCCGACTATCGCCAACCGGGGAGAGGGGCTCGACGAGCTGATAATGGCGGCCACCGAAGTCGCGCGGACGCAGCTCAAGCCCAAACCGCTGGGAATATCATACGGGCTTGACGTGGAGAGCAACATCGTGAAACTGACGGACGTGATCGCG
>JBBAAB010000111.1:0-5560 GCA_041658445.1 Thermoleophilia bacterium | reverse complement strand
CAGATGCGTGGTTCGATATGACCGTGGCGGGTATCGAGAGTGACCTCGAGGGCTTCAACAGCGGGCTGGTGACTGCGGGGCAGTCAGTGACCCCCCGTTATACCGGATTGATCGGCGGACCGGTGGAAGTCGGATGCCAGGCAGAGAACAAGGTCCTGGTAAGCCAGCGAACCTTGTGGCCCGCCGGCGGCAACTCGCTGGAGGAGGTCATAGGCACAGATACCGACAAGCTCTCCGACCTTATTTCCACAAACGGGGGCGCCACCTGGAGTTCATCTAATGGCGGGTTGATCGACACGAACGTAAATTCGCTGGACTTCTCGCCCAATTATTCTAATGATCAGACTCTCTTCGCCGGCGGCTATGGAGGCGGCGTTTACGTTTCTCCACCACCGAATATCATACCCGTCGAGAAGCCGTCACTCGGCATTGGGACGACTACCACGTACTGGGCAAGCTACGCAGATTACTTGCAGAGCATGTTGTCCGTAACGTATTCGATCAATAACTCAGCTGGCTACAATGCGTACAACGTGCAAATAACCGGTTCCAGCGCAAATAATGGCGTGATCCTTAAATCGGGACTTCCGGCTCTTATTGGCGATATCACCATCGGTAGTTCGAGGCCGGTCACATTCAAATACCTCGTACAAAACAGCGTCAGCTCCTTTAGAACGACCAATAACGCGACATGTAATGACGCAAACGGTAATCTGTACACCTACGGATCATAGAAAATATAAGCGATTTCAAGATATACCGTGATGATGAAGAACTATCTCCAGCGGTCCGGTCGAAGTGGTGACATGCGTGGGAGCTATCACAGGCGGTGTCTGCACCGATGTCGAAACCGACAAAAACAAGTCAATCGCCTCCCAGCAAGTCCTCTGGGGCCCTTCCTTCGAGGAAGTTCCCGGTTCTCCGCGTTCGACCCTTGCATCCGACTACCACTGGACCTGGTGCACCCCCGCTTTGCCAAACGCGGCGGCCCCGTGGAGGTCAAGGCTTGCAACGTTGCCTTCGCCGGCGATGGCTCCTGCTCTTCACCCGCCACCGTCATGACCTCCCAGCGCGTCCTCTGGCACGGATACTTCAACGAGGTGCTGGGGACGGTACTTAGCTGATTGAGAACGATAGAAATGAAACAACGGGGCGCGGGAAACCGTGCCCCGTTGTTTTTTCCTTCGCGGTAGTTCGTTGGCAAATGGTTGACAAGAACAGACTCATGACCTGGGGGGCAGAAATTTTATAGCCTGTATTGTCTTTGCATGATGTTCCGCTCTGACCTGCTGTCATCAACCTTGTGATTTTCCCGTGAAATCCTTGGCAGCCATTCGAGCCACTTTGGCAGGTACCAGTTGTTATCTCCCAGCAACTTCATGCTTGCCGGCAGCAGTACCACACGAATCAGAGTGGCGTCCATGAGGACCGCCACACCCAGACCGACGCCCATCTGCTTCATGAACATCGCGCTGGACAACGCGAATGCGCCAAAGACCAGGATCATTATCGCGGCAGCGCTGGTTATCAGCGCAGCAGTGGATTTGATGCCGACGGCCACGGATTCCTCGTTGCTCATGCCGCCGTCGTAGGCTTCCTTGATACGGCTGAGCACCAGCATATGGTAGTCCATCGACAGTCCGAAAAGCACAGCGAACAGGAACAATGGCATAAAGATCTCTATCCTGCCCACAGCAGTGAAGCCCAGCAATCCATCTCCCACGCCATCCTGGAACACCAGTACCATCACACCGTAGGCTGCGCCCACGGAAATGAGATTCAGGATAATCGCCTTGATCGGGATGACTATGGAGCGGAACATCAGCAATAGCAGAATAAAGGCCAGGCCGAGAATAAACAGGAATACATATCCTGCCCTGGACTTCACATTATCGGCAGCGTCCAGCTCGTAGGCGCCACCGCCGCCGACCAACACTTCCACGTCAGTATCGCCGAATGCCTCCGGGATTATTTCCTCGCGCATCTTGATCACGGCTGCACTGGCGACGTCCTCGTCGTCGCCGTTGACGATCGGCGCGATGATCATCAGCAGGTCACCCGCCTGGTTGATCTGCACATCAAACGGAGGCACAAAAGCATCGTCCGCTTCCACTGCTGCAACGACTTCTTTTACCGCCCCCTGGATCTCTGCGGCCCCCACATCCTCTCCTGCTCCGGGGTTAACAACTACAGGCAGAGCCTGGAATGCAGTGAATCCTCCGAAGTGCTCTTCCATCAATTTCAGGGCGCGGTATCCCTCCATCTTCTCGGGAATCACGTCGGTTGTCAGTGGTGTGCTGCCTATATTCAGCCTTAGTACTGGAACCGCCAGGGCAAGAAGAACGGTAAGAACAAGGAACGCTGAGATAACCGGCCTGGAAAGTACCTTGTCAGTGATGAATCCCCAGATGCCACCGCCATGGGAGGGTCTGCCCAGATGGGGGATGCGAAGCCAGTTCAGCCTGTCGCCCAATAGTGATATCAGGGCCGGAAGCAGCGTCAGGGAGGCAATGATCGAGAATAAGACTACGATCATGGCTCCCAGCCCCAGGCCGATGAAAAGCGAGTCCTGCGTTATCAGCAGACCCGACACCGAGATCAGAACGGTGATACCGGCATAGAAAACGGCTCTGCCGGCGGTATCGCTGGCTGCCATGATAGCTTCGATTATTGGGCGTCCCGACTCTCTTTCCTCGCGGAAACGGCTAATTATGAACAGGCTGTAGTCGGTTCCTACCGCCAGGCCGATCAGCACAATCATCTCGTAGTAGTAGAGGTTCAGCTCCTGCAGCCTGCTGACCGGCACTGCGAGACCGATGGCGGCGAAAACCGACGTCAGCGCCATGGCCAGGGGAACCAGGGCCGCTATGGGAGAACCGAACGCCAGGAGCAGAATGATGAAACCGCCCGCCAGGGCGATCATCATGATCAGGCCGAATTCTTGATTTGCTACATCATTCATGGCCATCGGTCCTGATGTCCCACCCACCATCGTAACCTCGAAACCGGAAGCCGAGAGCTCGTCGTTTTTCTCAGCGATGGCGTCCATGATCGGCCGGGTGCGTTCCTCAAGAACCGCCCGTTCTTCCTTGTCAAGGACCAACCGTACTGCCAGCACATGACGGTCGTCAGAGATCATGCTACCGTCGCCGGTGTCGTAGTAACTGGCTACAGAATTTACACCCTCGAATCCCCGGAGTTCCTCTACAACAGGTGAGACTGCTTTCTGGAATTCGACATTGCCTACGTCGAGGTCCGGATTACTGAATAGAATCGATTCACTGGGTGGATCTGCTTCTTTGAACCTGTTCTCAACAAGCTCGTTTGCTCTTTGCGCATCTCCCGCGCCCATGACCTCACTAGTCTTGACTCCCAATGAACTGCTCAGGTAGAAGGAACCAACAAGCACCAGTAAAGTTCCCGCGAGGACCAGCCATTTGTGGCGGGCGCTCCAACCGGAAATGCGACCAGTGGATAAATATTTTGTGTCTGTCCCATCAGCCTTTTCATTGCTCATGCTGGTTGGTGAGGCTTTCATTGTGTGTCCTTTCGTGGCCGTTTTCTCTACGCTTTGATATTAGGACACGGCTGTACAAGGCACATCGTCGAATAGCAGGATTCGTAATCAAACCAGAAGATGATTCTGACTCCTACTCAGGTAGGAGGCGGCGCACGATAAATTGCAGTAAAATTAATGCATGAGCCAGGTCAATTCACTCGCCCGCAAGTATGGCTTTGACGTGTTGATCGTGATTGCCGCGATCGTGAGCGTGCTTGAGGTAGTGCTGGAGCACGACTCGCTTCCAGCGCCGCAAATGACGCTATTGTTCTCTGTACCGGCTGTCATGCTCATTGTGCTGCCGCTACTCGGGCGCCATCGCCTGCCCTTCGCCGCGCCTATGTTGCTCTGGCTTCTGGCAGCGACACTTTCATTCGTCGACGAGTGGCTGGTCGCGGACACGGCAGGAGTATTTCTAGCCGGGATGGCATCCGCATTCCTCCTGGGCAACCTCCCCGACGCCATTCAGGCGCGAATCGGCATGGCCGTCACATTGGCTGGTGCGGCGATCGTCGTCTACAACAGCCCGAACCGCGCGCCCGGCCAGTTCGTCTTCATCCCGCTTCTGTTTGCGATTGCCTGGCTCGGCGGCTTTGCATTGCGTGAGCGAGCTGCGCAGGCCGAAGCAGCAGAAGAACGCGCGATCAAGGCCGAGCGTGAGCGTGAGGTGGCTGCCCGCATCGCTGTCGCTGAGGAGCGCTCCTGCATCGCACGCGAGCTTCACGACGTCGTCGCCCATGCCGTCAGCGTTATGGTGCTCCAGGTCGGGGCTGTCAGGCACAGGCTCCCACAAACACTAGTGGAAGACAGGGATGCCCTCAGTGGCGCCGAGCAGGCCGGCCGCACGGCGCTGGCCGAGATGCGCCGCCTTCTCGGGGCGATGCGCCGCGATGGCGATAGCCCCGAACTTATGCCCCAGCCTGGCCTCGACTGCCTTGACTCGTTACTGAAAGACGTAGGCCGCGCCGGGCTTCCGGTCCAGCTGCACGTCGATGGCGACCCTTTTCTGCTCCCGCGCGCGATCGACCTCTCTGCTTATCGAATCGTGCAGGAGGGCCTGACCAACGCACTCAAGCACGCGCGCGCCAGCCACGCGGATGTGACCATCCAATACGGGCCCGACGAAGTGCGGATTGAAATTAGCGACGACGGCGAGGGTGGCTCGAAGAGCGACAGCCCTGGCTTTGGGCTCATCGGCATCCGGGAACGCGTCAAGATCTATGGCGGCGAGATGACCTCGGGCGCCGCGCCGCAGGGCGGCTTCGTTCTCAGCACCCGCCTCCCGCTCCGTGGTGACAGGTTATGACGATCCGCGTACTTGTCGTAGACGACCAGTCGATGGTCCGGGCCGGCTTCCGCTTGCTGCTCACCGGTGAACAGGACATCGAGGTAGTCGCCGAAGCAAGCAATGGGCTTGAGGCGGTCGCCAAGGCTGCCTGCTTTGATCCAACAGTCGTCCTGATGGACATCCGCATGCCTGAGCTCGACGGGCTCGAGGCGACCCGGCGTATTCTCGCGGCTGACGATACAGCGCGGATCCTCATCCTCACGACGTTCGATCTCGACGAATACGTCTATGAGGCGCTCAAAGCGGGCGCGAGCGGCTTCGTTCTTAAAGATGACCCTCCCGAACAGCTGATCGCCGCCGTTCGCACGGTTGCCGCGGGAGACGCTCTTCTCTCACCGGCGATTACGAAACGTGTGATCAAGGAATTTGCCCGTTTGCCGCATCACGCGCCTCCAAAAGAACTTGGCGATCTCAGTGAGCGCGAACTGGATGTCTTTCGCTTGATCGCTCGCGGCCTCTCGAACGCAGAGATCGGGCAGGAGCTTTTCATCGGACACACCGCCGTCAAGACGCACGTCACGCACATCCTTCAGAAACTCAACCTCCGCGACCGTGTCCAGGCTGTCGTGCTTGCGTATCAGACGGGGATTTTCGAGGTGGATACGCAGCGGCCAAGCAGTTGCGATGAGAGTCCATGAAGTGCAATCGTCCAG
>JBBAAB010000110.1:0-5582 GCA_041658445.1 Thermoleophilia bacterium | reverse complement strand
AAAACCCCGCCCGATGGCGGGCACTATTCTATCGAACCATAATCTGTAAAAACTCTTGAACGGTTGCCGCGACGGCTGGGTTATCTCCAGACAGACCACCACACCCCCTGGTTTTACAACCCGGGCCATCTCTCGAAAAACCCCAAGGATATCCTCGATATTGCGTACGCCGAAACCGACCGTCGCGGCGTCGAAGCTGCCGTCTTCAAATTCTATCCGTGTAGCGTCTCCCCAGCGAAAATCGACAGACTTGCCATTGCGCCGGGCTTTACTGCGTGCGACTTCCAGCATGCGGCGGCTGAAATCTATGCCTGTGACCGAGCCGAGAGGTCCAACCGAATCCATAAGCGCGAACGCGAAATCACCGGTGCCACAACAGACATCAAGGGCATGCCCGCCTTCTTTCAGTCCGGCGGCCCTGACTCCCAGCCGCCGCCAGCGATAATGCATGCCGCCCGTCATAATCGTATTTACGAGGTCGTATCGACCCGCGATCGACCCGAACATGGCTCTTATGCGGCCGGGCTCCGGATGAGCGATAGAAGTCTGCATTTCAGGTTCCGTTTTCAGCCTTTCCCTCCCAGCGGTCAAACAGTTCGTGCCTTATCCCGAGCACGTCCAGAACCTTGCCCACTACAAAATCAACCAGATCATCGATGTTTTTCGGATGAATATAAAAAGCCGGCATCGCCGGCACGACCTCCGCACCCGCGCGCCTGAGCGTCAACATGTTGCGCAGATGTATCTCGCTGAGAGGAGTTTCCCTGGGAACGATTACCAGCGGCCTGGATTCCTTGAGCATCACATCGGCCACGCGATGGATAAGATTTCCGGTAATGCCGGCTGCGATGCCGGCTGCGGTAGACATCGAACAGGGACATATTACAGTGGCGTCACCAAGTGAGCTGCCGCTGGCATAGGCTTCACCCATGTTTTCGGGAGAAACCCGGCGTATCGACCCGGCATCAACACCGTTAGCGGCCAGAAATGAATCGATAACCGCCTCACGAGAGGCTTCATTCATACCGGAGGCGCCCGACTGATCCTCATATCTCATGACTTCCACAGCGCCATCAGATACGCAAGCCGTCACGTCGTGTCCGGCTTCTTTAAGGACCTTTAGTAAACGGCCCCCGTAGATTGATCCGCTGGCGCCGCTGATTCCAACAAAAATCTTCATATGCAATAAAGTCTAACGGAGGCGTGAAGCAATTGAAAGAAAGACACCGCTTCTTATGCCGAGCCCCTATGCCGGCACAAGCATGCCCTTTAGCTCGCCGGCATTCCGCAGCGCATGCCCCTGAGAGTCATTGTTGAAGTAGGCATAAACATCGATACCGTCAGACTGAAAATCCCTGATAATGGCCGTCCAGCTCTCCAGTTCCGCCCGGGAATAAAGACCGTCAGCGCCACCGTAATGAAAGCGCAGGTACGTCCAGCCGGTGCTCAGCTCGATCGCCTTCGGTAACCGGGGATGGTCCGAAATACAAAGCGCGGCCTGCGCCCGTTCGAGGATGTCATACACGTCCCGGCAATACCACGACGGGTGCCTGAACTCGAAAACGTGGCGAAAGGTTGCCGGCAGGGCGCCCGCGAAAACCGCAAGGCGATCGTCGTCGCGTTCCATTCCGGGCGGCAGCTGCCAAAGCAGCGGACCGGCCTTCCCGCCCAGCAACGCGATAAGATCGAGGAAACGGTCAAGAGACTCGCCCGTGTCACCCAGTCTCTTTACATGGGTGAGATACCGGCTACCCTTGATGGAGAATAGAAATTCTGCAGGAACTGCCTCAACCCATCTGGTCACGTAATCAGGCCCGGGCAGGCGGTAGAAGGTTGCATTGATCTCCACGGTGTCGAAGCTGTCGGCGTAATAGCCAAGCCACTCCGACTGCTTCAGCCCCCTTGGATAAAACAGCTCGCGCCAGTGGCTGTATGTCCATCCGGATGTCCCGATACGCAGGAGCGTCATCAGTGCCGGTTCTGCGGTCCGGCCACGACAGCCCTGTCCTTGCCGCCGTCCTTGGCATCATGCATGGCCCTGTCGGCGCGTTCCAGCAGGGAAACCGCGTCATGAGCGTGAACAGGATACTCCACGATGCCGACGCTCAGGCTCACATGAGAACCGCCCTCGCCCTCTGGAAAGACATGCCTTGAGACAGCGGCCCGTATCTTTTCCGCCAGTCCTGACGCGGTATAAGAGTCGCCTCCAGAATCTTCCGCCCGCACTTCCGGGAGCAGGATTGCGAATTCGTCACCGCCATAACGCGCGACGATATCGATCTCCCTGATATTCTCACGAATCACCCCGGCGATGGTTTTCAGCACGGAATCGCCCTCCACGTGACCATGCTTATCGTTGATAGTCTTCAGACCGTCTATATCCATGATCATCAGGGACAGCGGCCGTTTGTATTCCCTGCTCCGGGCAATCTCCCGGTTCACGGCCTGATAAAAATAACGGTGGTTGTATAATTCGGTGAGACTATCAACGAGAGACAGCTGTTTTGCTTCCTGCAGCGTGCGGACGTTGTCCAGTACCAGCCCCAATTGCCTGGTAACAGGCTCCAGGAGCTCTACGCTCTCCCGGGTGAAAGCCCGTGGCTTGAAACTGCCGAGATTCATCGTCCCCAGCACTTCACCCTTGGACATCAGAGGCAGAAGGACCGCCGAGCGGATCCCTTCCTCGACAAGAAGCTTGTCAGTAGGATATTCATCTCCCTTGATCTCATCCCGGACCAGGGAATGCCTGCTCTCAATCACCTTGTCTACGGGCAGCGCCTTTGTGGGAAGCCTGAGCCCTGGAGTCAACCACGACTTGTCGGCCCCGGTCTGCATCGCCACGATCACTACTTCGTCCGTCTCCGGATACCATACCGCCAGGCTCGCCTGATCGAAATCAATCAGGTCCGCAGCATGTTTGACAAAGGATTCGTAAACACTTTGCATGCCATCGCCGGAGCCAACATCACGCGTGATCGCCTCCATCAGATCGACCTGCTCCCTGTCGCGACCCAGTTCGCCTTCCAGCCTGGAAGTCTCGATGGCGACGGCGATACGATCGGCGGCGACGCACAGGGAATCCTTCTCCTCATCGCTGTACTGATGAGGTGTCATCGTTCCCAGTATCAGCATCCCGAGAATCTGGTCCCTGACATAGAGCGGCAGGCATATGATCGTCTGCGCTTTCAAGGATTTCAGATATTGATTCACAACCCTGCTGTCTGTGGCAAGGTCCTCGGAGACCGCGATGTAGTGGCCCGCGAACGCCTTGCCTACAATTCCTTCACCCACTCTGTAGGTAAGCGCGGAAACAGCTCCAGGCTCGAGGCCGTATGTCGCCCTTGCCACAAGCTTCTCACCGGATTGCTCCGTCAGTGACACCCACCCGAAGTCGGCTCCCACGAACGAAGCCGCCGACTCGAGCAGGTTCTGTAAAAGATCGGAAAGATGCATGGAGGAAAGTGTGGCCTCGGAGAGGGAGACGAGCCCAGCCAGCTTCTCGCTACGAGCCCTTGCTTCCTCATAAGCTTTCTGCAGCTGTTCTTCCCGTTCGCCGAGCAGATAGTTCATGGCATAAAAATTCTCGGTAATCTCCTCAACCGGATCGGCAGTTGCCTTTTTATAAACCTCACACAGGCGGCAGTCCTTCAGTTTTTTCGCGAACTTGCCCTGAACCTCTCCCCGGCAGAAGGTACCTGCTATCAGCCAGCAACGCGAGTGTTCCTGGCCATAGGCAGGGCAATCCTCTTTATCACAGCCGAGATATTGCCAACATGTTGCAAGCGAGGGGTCGCTAAATGATGTGGTCTGGCTTTTTTTAGTCGCCCCGAGCATCAGCTCATTCACACGGCTGCGCGCCTTGTCGAGACTGCTGCCCCATCGGTAAACGGAATTTTCGCTACGGGCCAACATCGCCATGCCGCCTGCAAAAATGGGGATAAGGATGAAAGTCAAAACCCAGTTGTGATACCTGGGTATAACACTCTCCAGAACATCATGTCCCAGAAGTATCACAACGGCTACCACCAAACCGATAGCCACATACCAGAAAACCCGTGATTTACCATAACCGATCTTCAAGACAACTTACCCCCAGCGTTATTCACGCTGTTTTCCGAGCGACGAACAAACATTTAACAATATTTATATTGTTCCCGCTTGCGGCAATAAGAATCATGCCAGGAAAAAGAATCAGCTTATTTTCTGTAATCTATCAGAAAACCTGATAAGCATCGATATTGACGATACCTCGGGGGGTATGATACCTTTTGTATTGGAAGAAAGGTGCCAAAACCTTTCAACCCCCACCCCCCCTAGTGGAAAGCCCCAGTGCCGGCTAGACTGGGGCTTTTTCTTTCCAAAAATTCCAATTTTTCAGAATATTTTTCTTACTTCTTTTCAATATCAAGCACGGCCAAAAACGCCTTCTGCGGAATCTCGACATTACCGACCTGCTTCATCCTCTTCTTCCCCTCTTTTTGCCTCTCCAGCAACTTCCGCTTACGTGTTATGTCACCGCCGTAGCACTTCGCCAGAACGTCCTTGCGCTTGGCGGGAATCGTCTCCCGGGCGATTATCTTCTTGCCGATGGCAGCCTGTATGGCAACTTCAAAAAGCTGCCGTGGTATCTCTTTCTTGAGGCGATCAACGATTCCCTTGCCCAGATGGTATGCTTTGTCACGATGCACGATGAGTGATAGTGCATCCACCGCCTCTCCGGCGATCAGGATGTCAAGTTTCACAAGTTTGCTCTCCCTGTAACCAGACATGTCATAATCGAGCGATGCATATCCCCTGGTGCGTGATTTAAGAAGATCGAAAAAGTCGAGAACAATCTCGGCGAGTGGCAGCTGGTAGTGGATCTGAACCCGGTTGGAGGAAAGATACTGCATGTCCTCAAAGTCGCCGCGGCGTTCCTGGCAAAGCTCCATGACCGGTCCCACGAAATCACCGGGCACGAGGATTGACGTCCTTACGTAGGGCTCCTTCACAAAAAGGATATTGCCGGGATCGGGCATGTCGGCCGGACTGTGCACGACAAGTTCACTGCCGTCGACCAGGCCGATGTCATATTCCACGTTCGGCGAAGTTGCCAGCAGGTCGAGATTATATTCCCGCTCGAGACGCTCGCGCACGATATCCATGTGCAGCAGTCCGAGAAAGCCGCAACGGAAACCGAAGCCGAGCGCTCTCGATGTCTCGGGCTCATAACTGAGCGATGCATCATTGAGCTTGAGCTTATCGAGAGCGTCGCGCAGCACCGGGTAGTCGTCGCCATCGATGGGAAACAGGCCGCAGAACACCATCGGCTTGGCTTCACGGTATCCTGGCAGAGCCGTCGCCGCGCGTCTTGAGATATGCGTAAGCGTATCGCCGACACGCAAGTCGCGCACAGTCTTGATGCCCGTTATGATATAGCCCACTTCACCGGCCGAGATGGAATCTGAGGGCGTCATGTTGGGAGAGAAGAAACCCACCTCCTCTACCTCGGCCCTGGTGCCCAGCACCATGGCGACGATGTCATCTCCCTTGCGGAAAGTACCGTCGACGACTCGCACATAAGCGACCACGCCGCGGTACTG
>JBBAAB010000109.1:0-5654 GCA_041658445.1 Thermoleophilia bacterium | reverse complement strand
GGGATGACGCCGGTCGGTCCGCACAGGTGTTATCGCTGCGGCAAACCTGGCCTGCGCCATGTCCCGGAATGCCGCGAATGCAGGGGCCGAGGGCTGCAGTTTGAGAGCGCCCGCGCGGCGTTCGTTTTCGACGGTCCCGTTCGCAGTCTTGTGCACAGGCTCAAGTACTCCGGGCACCGCCGGCTGGCCGAACATATGGCCGATCTATCCTGCAATCGGGCTGATTTGACTGAAATTGGCAAAGAGGTTACGCTAACTTATGTCCCCCTGCACAGGTCCAAACTGTTGAGCCGCGGATATAATCAGGCAGGTATGTATGCCAGGGCTCTCGCCAGGCGTCTTGATCTGCCATTTGAGGACCTTCTTTGCAAGCAACATCCCACTCCGCCTCAAAACCGGCTTAATCTGGATGAACGCAAGGTGAATCTTGCGGGGAGCATCACCATCAGGAAGGGCGCCAGGTGCGGCAGCCCGCGGGTATTGCTCATCGATGACGTTTATACTACGGGTTCGACGGTCTCGGAGTGCGCGGGGGTTCTGAAAAGTGAGATTGGAGTCGATGTCCATGTCTGGACCTTCGCCAGGACCGTAAAAACTGGAGTTTAGCCGAGGCAGTCCGAAGGGTATTTATAGTTCACACTAATCTGGGTGGAAGGATCAAAATGAATCTACAGGTCAAGGGAAGAAATATCGCAGTCACGGAAGCTCTTCGCGCCCACACCGAGGATAAGCTGTTAAAACTGGGGAAGAACCTCAACAGCGCAACCCAGCTGGAAGTGGAGCTGTTCGTCGAGAAGAATCCGAGCATCGCGGATAACCAGGTCGCGGAAGCAACCATCTTCACAAAGGGTCCTGTCCTGCGGGCCAAGGGCGCCTCGACGGACATGTACGCCTCCATCGATCTCGTGGCTGACAAACTCGGCCGCCAGGTAAAAAAGTACCGCAGCAAGCTGGTGAGCCATAACGCGCACGTGCGCGGCAGCCTGCAGCCGGAGACGGTCGATATGCCGCTCGAGGAAGAGGAAGAGGAGCTGGATGGGCCGCAGATCGTGAAGACGAAGACTTTCTTCATCAAGCCGATGTCGGCCGAGGAGGCCGCCCTGCAGCTGGAGATGATTGGCCACGACTTCTTTGTTTTCCGAAATTCGGATTCCAACGAGACGAGCGTCATATATCGCCGCCGCGACGGCAACTATGGCCTGATAGAGCCCAAATAACTCTCAGCAAACCTTGATAAACGGGAGGGGACGCGGCTTAAGTCGTCCAACTTAAGCCGCGTCCCCTCTGTCTGTCTGCTAAAATATCCGGGATACCATGGCTAAATTCTTACATAAAGCCCTTCATATGGGCGAGGGAAAAAAATTCAAGAAGCTGCAGGAGCAGGTCTCTGAGGTAAACGCTTTCGAGGACGAGATGAAGTCCCTGAATGACGAAGTGCTTGCGGCGAAGACTTCTGAGTTCCGGCAGCGTTTTGAAAATGGCGAGACCCTCGACGACCTGTTGCCCGAGGCGTATGCCGTGGCGCGTGAAGCTTCGCGCCGCAAGCTGGGCATGCGTCACTTCGATGTCCAGATAATGGGTGGCATCGTACTCCACCAGGGAACGATCGCCGAGATGAAAACCGGTGAAGGAAAAACCCTCGTGGCCACCCTGCCTGTTTATCTGAACGCGCTTTCCGGCAACAGCGTACACGTGATTACTGTCAACGATTACCTGGCCAGGCGTGATGCCGAGTGGATGATGCCGGTCTATAACTTCCTGGGGCTAAAGGTCGGTATCCTTCAGGACAACATGAGTAAAGAAGAACGCCTCGCGGCCTATCTCGCGGACTGTACCTATGGCACCAACTCCGAGTTCGGCTTCGATTATCTGCGTGACAACATGGCGCTGCGTTTCGATGAAAAAGTACAGCGCGGCCACAGCTACGCCATCGTCGACGAAGTCGACAGCATCCTCATCGACGAGGCGCGGACCCCGCTCATTATTTCCGGCGCCCCCGAGGAAGCGGCTTCCACCTACTACAAGTTCGCGGCTATCGTGCCGCTGCTGCGGGCGGAGCAGGATTATGAAGTCGATGAGAAACATCGCACGGTGTCGATCACCGAATCCGGCGTGGCCAAGGTTGAAAAAGCCATCGGCGTCGAGAATCTTTATGAATCAAAACACGGCCAGCTGGTCAACCACCTGATGCAGGCCCTCAAGGCCCACGCCCTTTTCAAGAAGGACGTCGAGTACGTCGTCAAGGACGGCGAGGTGCTCATCGTTGACGAGTTCACCGGCCGCATCATGGACGGCAGGCGTTATTCGGAAGGCCTGCACCAGGCCATCGAGGCCAAGGAGAAGGTGCGCATCCGCGAAGAGAACCAGACCCTTGCCACCATCACGCTGCAAAATTACTTTCGCATGTACGACAGGCTGGCCGGCATGACCGGCACGGCGGCCACCGAGGCCGACGAGTTCATGCACATCTACAAGCTCGAGGTCGTCTCCATTCCATCGAATATGCCCATGATCCGTGATGACCGCAACGATTTTATCTACAAGACCAAAAAGGCCAAGTTCAGAAAGGCCGCTGAGGATATAGCCGAAAGCCATAAAAAGGGCCAGCCGGTTCTGGTTGGCACGGTCTCCATCGAGACCAGCGAATACTTGAGCGACATGCTCAAACGGCGTGGCATCAAGCATCAGGTTCTGAACGCCAAGCATCACGAGAAGGAAGCCGAGATCATCAAGAACGCCGGCGAGGCCGGCATGGTAACGATAGCCACCAACATGGCCGGCCGCGGGGTCGACATCAAGCTGGGTGAGGGCGTCCGCGAGCTGGGCGGCCTCTATGTGCTGGGTACGGAACGCCACGAGAGCCGCCGCATCGATAACCAGTTGCGTGGCCGTAGTGGCAGGCAGGGCGACGCCGGCGCTTCGCGTTTTTATCTCTCCGCCGAGGACGATGTCATCCGCCTGTTTGCCGGCGATCGCATCTTCAATATCCTTGACAAGCTCTCCCCGGAAGAAGACATGCCCATCGAGCACAAGATGCTCAGCAAGACCGTGGAGAACGCCCAGCGCAAGGTGGAGCAGCAGAACTTCCAGATCAGGAAGCGCGTGCTCGAGTACGACGACGTCATGAACATGCAGCGCCAGGTCGTCTATGAACAGCGCAACAAGATCCTCGAGGGTGGCGACATCAGCGAAGACTCGCAGGAGGTCATTGACGACGTGCTGACCACGCAGGTTGAGCTGTACGCCATCGCCGGTGATTATCCCGAGGACTGGGACTGGGACAAACTCATGACTTCGCTCAAGTCGTATTACGACATGACTTTCAGCAAGGAAGACATAGATCTCGAAGAGATAAGCCAGGAGGATCTACTGGAGCGGGTTGTTGAAGATGCCCAGGCCGTCTACGCGCGCAAGGAAGAGGAATTCACCCCCGAGCACATGCGCGAACTTGAGCGCCTGGTGATGCTGGGCGTGATCGACAACCGCTGGCGAGAGCATCTTTATGACATGGATTACCTCAGGGAGGGTATCCACTGGCGCGGCCTCTCACAGAAGGATCCGCTGGTGGAGTACAAGTCCGAAGGCTTTGGCATGTTCCAGGAGCTGATGGGGTCGATCAAGGAAGACTTCGTGCGCACCATCTTCCATATGAGCCGCGTGCCGCAGGACGAGATGCAGGAGCGCCGTGAACGCGACTTGAAGTACAGCTACGATGACGGTACGACTTCGCGGTTGCCGGAAGCGGCCGAAGAGGCACAGGCATCAGCCCCGGCGGGTCAGGCAGGAACGCCGGGCAAGGCGCCGGCGGCGGTTGTCACGCGGGTAGCCGACAAGGTCGGACGCAACGACCCGTGCCCATGTGGCAGCGGCAAGAAATACAAGAAGTGTTGCGGAGCGGTATAGCGCCTGTTATTTGACATGGAGCTGTTTCGTACCCCTCCGTTGAGGGGTTTTTTGTTTGCGTTTCTTACAGGTTCGCCTTCAGGCGGCACCTGGTCATGATTATCACCAGGATGACCGTCCCGATTCCCAGCAGGGAATACGTGTTTCCCAGGTCGAAGAGCTCGGCGCTTCTGCCGACGGCGTACCTGTTCAAAAAGAAAAGGTCGAAGCTCACGAATAGCAATCCGGGTATGAGTACGACTTTTTCCACACGACCAAGACGGTCGAAATTATCAATAAGCAGGACCACGGCAAGGGCCGTGAAACAGAAAGCGTTGTCGGTCGTATATGAGATCAGTGGCATCAAGGCGAGCATCAACGCGAAGTCCAGAGCCTCCGGATTTCGTACCCCCCTGTCTTTGACAAACAGCCATAGCACGGCGCATCCGATCGCCAGAACCACCACGAACGGAAATACCTTGAAAAACGGCGAATCGGAGGGAAGCACAGCGAGCGGCGAGTAACGAGCCAGCATGGAATAGACAGTGTGGTTTCCAGCCTCCAGGAGGCCCTGCTTTACGCCTAGCTCATCGAAGACCGTACTGATCCAGTGCCGCTGTTGCGAGAGAAATTCCCCGCTCCTGAAAAAAACGGCGGGCAGCAAAAAAAAGAAACCGGTGAAAAACAGGAACCAGCCAGCGTCCCTGAATCTTTTTTTGATAATAAAATAAGGCAGAAAGGCAAGCCCGTATGGCTTGATGAAGAGGGTGAAAGCCAGCAGCGCGCTCGACCAGACGGTCTTTTTCCTGATGAACAGGAAGGCGACACAGACGAATGCGACCATCAAAAGATAATTTATCTGCCCGAAAGCGAACTCCGTCCAGAGGTGGGGCCACATGAGGAGCGCGGCGATCAGGAGAACCCCGTTGGCCTTCGTGGGGTCGTGCTTGAAGCCGGGCGCGACGATCGCCAGCGCGAAATAAAAGCCGGATACGATTCCGGCACAGATGAAAAGCCAGTAGAAAATCTTGGCAAGCCAGAGCGGCAGCAACGAGAAAGGAACAAAGAGAATCGCTGCCGTGGGCGAATATTTGAAGATAAAATGGCCGTCCTCGGCCGCGCGGTAGAGGTTCTCCCCATCCAGCAGCCGGGCGCCCGCGCGGTAATAAACCTGGAAGTCGAAAAAATTTATCCCCCCGTTGCCGAGGCTCGAAAGCTCCTGCAGGATGAGCACGAAACACAGATAGCCCGCGATGACGGCGAGCGAGAAGAACCATCTGGTGCTGTACCAGAGCGCGATTTTTGAGAAGATGTTCAAACAGGTAAAAGGTTGACTAAGGCTGGAGCTTATAATACAAGTTGGGACGATGGTGAAAAAGAACGCAACCGAACATACAATAGACGAACTCGAAGAACTTTTCTCCCGCATCGGCGAGAAGTTCCGCTGGCTCGGTGATTATCTTTGACCCCGCTTCACTCGAAAAACAGAGCGGCGAGCTCGAAGGCCGCATGCAGCAGCCGGACTTCTGGTCCGACAAGCACGCAGCCGCCAGGGTAAGTTCCGAGTACCGCCGCGCCAAGCGGCGGCTGGAGCGCTACCGCACGACCGAAGCCGAGGTCGGCGACGCCGAAGCCATGGTGGAGATGACCCGCGAAGCGGTCAGCGAGGGCGGTGCGGGCACCGAAGCCGACTTCATGGAAGAATCCTGGAACTCCCTCCAGCAGACCCTTAAACATCTCGAGCAGCTGGAGGAGGAGCGTCTCTTCAGCGG
>JBBAAB010000108.1:0-5654 GCA_041658445.1 Thermoleophilia bacterium | reverse complement strand
TGAGAGAGGTGGCCCGGTTTGTTAGGACAGGTTTTGGGGTTTCTTAGGTGGAGCCCCTGCCGCTGGTTGCGGTTATCCACGGTGCCGCCGCCCGCCCCTTTGAGGCGAGAGGCAGGCGGCGCGGTGGATAACCAGATACGCATCACGCTGCCTGTGCAATCGGTTGGTTTTTGAAGTATGTCATATCCGGCGTGTGCCCATTCAGCGATGAATGGGGGCGCCGCGTGTTGTAGAGGTCGAAGTAGCTTGCCAGCTGTTGCTTGGCTTCGCTGACGTTCTCGTAGGCATGGAGATAGACGTGTTCGTATTTCACACTGCGCCACAGCCGCTCGACAAAGACGTTGTCGACCCAACGCCCCTTGCCGTCCATGCTGATGCGGATGCCGTTCGCCTTGAGGACGCCAGTGAACTCGGCGCTGGTGAATTGGCTGCCCTGGTCGGTATTGAAGATCTCCGGCCGGCCATACTTGGCGATCGCCTCCTCGAGCGCCTCGACGCAAAAATCCACGCTCATGCTGATCGACACGCGATGCGAGAGCACCTTGCGGGTCGCCCAATCAACGATGGCGACCAGATACACGAAGCCCCGGCGCATCGGAAGTGGAGTGAGAGACCGGGCGTAGTCGGACTATTTCCCGGCCTCTCCTCCCCGAACCGGACTTGCACCTCTCAGCGCATCCGGCTCTCCATTCAAGTGTTGCCCATGGCAAAGGCAACGTCAGCGTAGCGCGACTCGAATAACTTGCGGTTCTCGTCTTGAATGAGGTAGGGATTCCGTTCGGGAGTCCGCCACCTAAAGTGACCCTTGCGGCTGGTGACGAGGCGCCGGAGCGCCAGTTCACCGTACCAGCCCCGACTGTTCTGCCCTTTCAGTACCCAAGTGGTCGCCCGTCCCGGTTCTGGTGCCCGAATGTGGTCGCGCATCAGGCTGGTGAAGCCTCGCTGATATTTGCGCGCGAGCCAATACCCAAACTTCCAGAAGACGAGCCGGTCCACTCGGCTATAGATGGTTGCCGTATAGTCGGTGTATTGATAGAAGGTCGCCCACCCCGAGAGTTTCCGGTTCAGGCTTTCCATCAGGTCCATTCTGTTTCCGCTGTAATTGCCAGACAGTTCCTTGACCAGTTTGTCGGTGAAGCCCCGATACTTGTCCCAGGGAATCGTCGTGACCGGTCGCATGCGTCCACGTGGGCCTCGCTTGCGAATGATGCGATGGCCGAGGAAGACAAAGCCGTCGTTCACATGGGTAATATGGGTCTTCTCCATATTCAATGTGAGCTTGAGCTGGCCTTCCAGAAACCCTCGGCAGGCTTCCCGTACCGCGTCAGCATGCGCTCTGGTTCCTTTCACGACTATCACGAAATCATCCGCATAGCGGCAGTAGGACACCGCAGGTTTCCACTGCCGGTTCTCTCGCACAGCAATCGGTCGCTGTTTGAGAATTCCGAAGTTCCACGCCCATCGGTCCTTGCGCACCTTCTTGCTCAGGTAGTTCGCTTCCATCCACTCATCAAATTCGTGCAACATGATGTTGGAGAGCAGCGGGGAAATGACACCCCCTTGCGGAACGCCTTCGCTCGCGGCACGAAATAGACCTCGATCAACGCAACCCGCCTTGATAAACTTCCAGAGCAGGACCACGAAACGGTGATCTGCGATACGTTTGCGGACACCCTTCAGTAGCAAGCGATGATGGACGGTGTCAAAGTAACTGGCAAGGTCGCCCTCAATCACCCAGCGACCTGCTGTGCTTTGTTCATCTCCATCCTGCAACTGCAATTTGACCGTTCGTATTGCATGGTGAACGCTGCGGGCGGGTCTGAAGCCGTATGAAGCTCGATGGAAATCACTCTCCCAGATGGGCTCCATGGCCATTAACATCGCCCGCTGCACAATCCGATCCCGCAGGCTTGGGATACCTAAGGGCCTCAGTTTGCCGTTCGCTTTCGGAATGTACACGCGCCGTGCCGGGAGCGGCTGATACGAGCCCGCTAACAGCTCTTCGCGCATCGTCGCCAGTTCATGGTGAAGGTTGCCCTCCATCATGGTCTTGGTAACTCCGTCAACGCCAGGCGTTTTCGCACCACTCGATGCTAACGTGATGCGCGCCGCTTCGGCCAGCCAAGCTCTGTCAGCAATCAGTCGCAGGAGACGCTCAAACTTGCGTTCTTTGTTCTCCGTCGACCACATCGCCAGCTTACTTTGCATTTCACTGATTATCAAAGGTCTTCACCTCATTGCAGTCAGTTAATCCGCCAAGCAAACCACTCAAACTGCCCCCCTTCGCCATGTGGCCGGTTTTCCCGACCTCGGACTACTACGAGGGCTCCGTCAACTTGCACATCATCGGGGACACACTCCCTTGTCATCTGTACAAGTCTTCCCCAGTTCACATGCTGGACTCAACACACAGGCGAGGTTGCCTATCGCAGTCTTTATCCTTGCTTGCCGCAAGTCGTCGCGAATGTCACAGCCTAGCTACGCACTCTCCGTGACTCCCAGCCGGTTGGCATACATTTCCATCCGGCAATCGTGGGCCGTTCCGAAACTGTGAACGACGCCAATCCGCGTCCTGCCCGTAAAGCGGTGTAGGCAGGGGTGACATTCCAACCCTCAGATGCGTTCAAATAGGTTCGTGTTCCTCAACCGTCCCATGCTCAGCCTAGAGACTCATCTTGGCGTAACCGCTTCGCCGCAAGCCCCGTTTCCCACGGACTTCGTCACCTTGCCAGTGTCCGGCAAGTCACCGCCGCTTCGGCTCACTCCTTCTCATAGCAGAAGAAGGGCATGCTCGTTACTGCAACATCAACTCCGTCGAGACATGCATTCCAGACATGCTCAAGCAACGCAACCCCCGTGCGGGCGGGCTGCGTTGTCTGGGCGTACTGTAGGTGATGTCGGTCGCCCAGCATTGATTGGGACGGTCGATGGTGAGCCCCTTGAGCAGGTACGGATAGATCTTGTGCGCCGGGTGTGGCGCACTGGTGTCACGCCCGCGATAGAGGGCATGGATGCCCATCTTGGCCATCAGCGTACGCACATGCTGGCGGCAGATCTTAAAGCCTTCGAGCCTCAACATGTCGCGCAGCATGCGGCTGCCGGCGAACGGGCACTCCATATGCAGCTCGTCGATGCGCCGCATCAGCACCAGATCGGCCTCGGAGGTCGGTCGGGGCAGGTAATACACGTTCGAGTGCGAGATCGCCAGCAGTTCTGCTTGTCGGTTAATCGAAAGATCGTGGGTAGCGTCGATCATTTCTTTGCGCTCGCATCGTCGAAGCGACCGAGCGCGACGGCCAGTAGGGTCGAGGACTGGCGCGCGCACCTTAGGCTCCGGTGGGTACTCCATTGCTTTCGCAGTGGCCCGCATTCCGGCTGCCATCGTCACGTTTCCAGCCCCCGCCTCATCAAACGGAGCATGCGGATTTCCCGCACTCCGCTTTCCTGTGGTCTTCATGTCAAGGGTTATGAAACCTATCATGCCAGGGAGACTTTCGGCTCGAACCGTCGCAACCGGTAGTTGTTGAACAACCCCAAGTTCTCGTACAGCCAGCGCGTACTCCATCTCTCCCAGCCGAAGCCCCGACGCTTCCGGGCTCGCATCAAATGTCGCCTGATCTTCAATTCGACCCAGCGTTGAATCATGCGGAAGCAGTAGCTGGAGTGCCCGACGGCGAAGTAATTGACCCAGCCTCGCAGGATCGGGTTGATTTGCTTCACGACCCGACTCACCGGTTGAGACTGATACCGCCTAAACACGTCCTTGATGCTGCGCATTACCGCCGTCCGCTTCTTCAGCTTGGGCGTAAATTGCACGCGCCACTTGCCACTACGCGCCCGAATACGACGGAAGTCGAATCCGAGAAACCCGAAGCTATCCCCAGTTCTGAGATTCACGCTTCGGCTCTTTTCCTCATTGATCTCAACACCCAGTTTGGCAAACTCCTCGCGCAGCCTCTGGTACACATTCCGATACAACCGTGGCTGGCTCTCGTGGTTGTCCACGAGCACCACCAGATCGTCCGCGAAACGCGCGTACTCTACGTACTTGTAGCGCCCGCGGCGAGTAACCGCCGCTGCCCGCTCCAGCATCCGATCAACCTCATTGAGGTAGAGGTTGCTGAGCAAGGGCGAGATTACCCCACCTTGCGGAACGCCTATCGACCCCGATGACTTGAGGATTCTCTTCAGCAAACCCATGACGCCCTCGTCCTGAATCCTCGCTGCCACTTTGGTTAGCAGCCGGTCGTGCCGGACACTGTCAAAATAAGAGCGAAGATCCAAATCGATGACCTGTAGTTTGCCAAGTAAGATACCTCGCATCACCCTTTCTACCGCTTGGTGCGCGGTTCGCTTTGGTCGATATCCAAATGACCCCGATTGGAAGTCGGCTTCGAAGACCGGTTCCAGTATCAGCTTCAGCGCGCCTTGCACCACCCGGTCTCGGATCGCCGGAATCGAAAGTACGCGGACTTTCTTGCCCCCGTCCTTCGGTATTTCCTTCTTCCGTACCGGTAGCGGTACATAGGTTCGCCGGATCAGTTCGTCCTGAATCTGCACCAGAAACAGACTCACTCCCTGCCCTTCGATGGCTTCGAACGTCACGCCGTCACTTCCCGGCGCCCCGTCATTCTTCTTGGCCATCTTATAAGCAGCTTGCAGCGTGTCCATCTTGCAGACGTGAACGTACAGACCCCAGAAACGCCACGACGGTTCAGCCTTCGCCTTGACGTATATCTTCCTCCTCAGGTCTTGCAAACTAACGGGCGCTTTTATCATTTCACCCTTGCCTTCCTTGCGTCAGAAGCATTACCCACAGCAGGATGCCTTTCCTCCACCAGCATTACCCGGCTTCGTCGGTACTACGCATCCCTCCGCCTCCCTCTCGCCGTCAGCCGATTTCCCGGTGTTGCCGGTTATACGGCCTACCTTGCTTCCGCCAATTTCTCGACGGGGCGAGGAGGGTTTCTCCAGTTGCTTAGCGCATCCTCGTCACCATGCCGTCGGTTTCACCCCGCCGGAGGTATCCGTCGCATCAGCCAGATTGCGGCGGATACTGCTGCCTTCACCCGATTTTTGAGGGCTCGGCCTCCAGAGATAGAAATTTTCGAGGCCACATCTCCGTTCATTTGCATTACGGCCTGGTGACTCGCGATCGCCCCAAGGACGATCTTGTCGATGGGCTTCAGCGTCCCAGTTTCCCAAGCACGCTGCCATCCAAGCTACGGGGCTCTGACTATTACCCCGGTGGGCCTACTTTCCCACTGAATGCGCCAGCCTTCGCTGGACGCACAAAAATCTATTTCTAAGGCTTGCTGGCCGATCTTGGCCTGCATGTCCTTCACACTCGGCCCCGTGTTCTCGCGCTTCTCACCCGGGGTCAGGAACACGCCCGTGGCCGCCTCGATCAATTGCGCCCGCCATTGGGTGATCTGGTTCGCATGCAGATCAAATTTCTCAGCCAGCTCGGCCAAAGTCTTGTCGTCCTTCAAAGCGGCAACGGCCACCTTCGCCTTGAATGCCGCCGTATGATTCCTTCTGGGTCTTCTCATTTCTGCTCTCCTGTTGCGGGCGCTTTACGCGCCCATAAGAGCAGGTTCTCCACTTATCGGCCAGTCCTATTTCGTCGGGCCACCTCTGCCTTTCAATGCAAA
>JBBAAB010000107.1:0-5661 GCA_041658445.1 Thermoleophilia bacterium | reverse complement strand
CTACAAGAGAATGGGGGCTTTTCCAGGTTCTGGCCGACCGTGCTTCGATGGCGGTGCAAAACTCCTGGTTGCATGAGGAGACAAAAAAGGAGCTCGACAGGGTGAGGCTTCTGCGCGATGTTGCCGCCGCCTGCGCCGAGTCCCAGGACATGAGGGCGATCGCCAAACACGCCCTTGAAGCTGTGGACGAAAAAATGGGGTGCTTCCGCGCCAGCGTCTATTATCTGGACAAGGAGCGAAATGCACTGGTCAACCTTGCTTTCATCGGACACTCGCCCAAAGTGATGGACGAATTCAAAGAATCATCCCTGGACAGAGGCACGCTTCTGACCCGGGCGGTGCTCGAGCGGCGGATGATCACGCATGAGGAGGTCAACCTCGACAACGCAACCGAAGACGAGGGATATATCCTCAAGGCACTCGACATCGGCCATAACCGCCGCTGCACGCTGCCGCTCATCTACAAAAAAGAGGTGGTTGGCGGGATGGCGATAGTTTTCCCTGACAAGTACTCCTTCAGGCCGGGAGAGATACAGACCATCAAGGGTGTCGCGAATCAGCTTGCAGTGGCTATACACGGCAGCAGGCATCCCGTCGAGAGCTCCGGAGGGGTACTAGAGAGTCAATCCAGCCAGGAGCCCTAACAGAGCCACCAGTCTTCCCAGTTCCACTGAAGCACCCAGCACGTCTCCGCCAATACCTCCAAAAAATCGCCCGGATATGAGCAGCAACAGTATGCCGGCGGCCAAGGCGGCGCCAACCGAGAATAGAACTGCCTGGTAAGGCACGAACAAAGCCATCGATGCCAGGATGACCAGAGTGAACAATATTCCCGTCATGCCGCGCCAGCCTTTCATTACGTGAGCGAAACTGCTGCCGCTTCCCTGATGTGACGGTCGGCCAAGACTGCCGACGAACAGCAGACAAAGCCGGGCCGAAAGCTCGGCTGCCATTATTAAAAGTACCAGCTGGAAACCCGGGCGCAGGGTAATTATCCCGGCTATGGCCGCCCACGATATCAGATACGTCAAAAACAACGTCCCGGCGGCGCCTGTGCCCATGGTCCTGTCCTTGAGCACCTCGATCCTCCGTGCGGGGTCGCCGTGGACCATGAGGGCGTCGCCCAGGTCACCCAGCCCGTCCGAGTGATGAAAACCCGTAAGCAGCAGCGCGGCAGCAAGGACGAGGGCCGCGGCTACGGGAGCGCCGAACACTTGAGACGATCCCCACCCTGCCGCCCCCTCGAGAGCCCCCAGGAATGCCGCAACAAACGGCAAGAGATAACTCGCGGCCCCGATCTCCCCGATAGTACCCGCGCGCGAAAGGGGCATGATGGTGAAAAAACCGAAAGCGTTGCGCATGTCGCGAAGCGGCCGCCATTTGCCGGACAATCCCGCCACGGCTGCTTTTTCCAGAGGATCCTTTTCTCCCTCCAGTTCACCCGAATGGCTCACTGCTTCGATCCTCCTGTCTGCTTTGAAGTCCGGCTCTGTATAAGGGCCTGTTTCAGACTCTCGACCAGCGCATCCAGATCCACAATCGCGCCCGGTTCTTCAGGCCTGGAGACGATGATCACGCGCGCCGCCTCAGCCGCGGCCGCCTCGAGCTTGTCCGGCAGACCGCCTTCAAGACCCGAATCCTTGGTCAGCAGGGCTGAAGCCCGTGCGCGGCGGATGCAGGCCCGGTTGAAATCAACGCTGTACGGCGGACAGGCGGCGATGATATTCTCCGGCCCGATTCCAAGCCGGGCGCATTCATCCAGAGACTCCGCCACCGGCAGCACCCTGACTGTGAAATCCAGCCCCGCATCGACGAACGCAGCGAGATTGCGAGTGCCGATAGTAAGCAGGGACCTGTGACCGGTATCCGTGAGGATGTCAACCGCCTTCTCCCATGTCCGCACAACCGAGATGCCGGACTCGAACTCTGCGCTTGCCGGCCGTGAATATCTTAAATATGGCATGTTGACAAAACCGGCGGCGCGGCGGGTCTCTTCGCTTGCCTCAAGGGCAAAAGGATGTGAACAGTCGATGAAAGCGGACGCCCCGAGGCTCCCGGCCCGTTCCGCCATTTCGCGGGCGGATTTCCTGCCGGTCTCGGTGCGGGCTCCCACCACCCGGGACTCACCCATGGCAGTGGCCACACTGACAACCACGCGATAACCTTCCTGCTCGAGCCTGGTTACGGCGCGGTGGGCTTCCGTGGTACCACCGATGAGATAGATCGTTTCGCTTGTCAGGAACTCTTCCTTTCATAGCCCCTGCGGGTCACCATCCGGTCTCCGATGACTTCCGTGCTGGAATTGCCGACAATAACAATCGTGCGCATGTCGATCTTTTGCCGTACCAGATCCACCAGATTTATGATTGCCGACTCTTCGCATGGCCCGCCGGCATCCCTGACCCAGCCCACCGGAGTAACCGCCGACCGGTAGCGTACCAGCAGGGCGCATACTTCCTCAAAGAGTGGCTGCCTCTTCCTGCTGGTGGGATTGTAAAGACATATGACCATGTCGGACGCCGCGGCTGCTTCGGTACGGCTTAAGACGACATCCCTGGGCGTAAGCAGGTCGCTCAGGCTGAGGATGATGTAATCGTTCATCAGCGGAGCACCAAGCCTCGCTGCCGCTATCTGGGCCGCCGTAACTCCCGGGATGATCGAGACGGGGACGCCGTCCGCCATCTCCAGCACCGGTCCGGCCATACCATAGACGCCCGGGTCGCCACTCGATACCATGACGACCTTCTTTCCTGCCGCCGCCAGGTCCAGCGCCTCGCGACAGCGCTTCATTTCCGCCCCCATCGACCCCTCCATATAATTCTTGTCCGGAAATATTTTCTTAAGTTGCCCGGTGTATGTGTGGTAGCCGAAGACTACATCCGCGGCCCGTACGGCTTCTCTTGCCTGAGCCGTCAATAACGACTCGGTGCCCGCGCCGGTACCTACAACCATGACCGTGCCGGTATCAGTCGCTGTGGCGTCTTCGCTAGCGTTAAATGCTTCCGGTTGCGTTCCCGCCGGAATCGCAAGCGCAACCGTAACCGGTCCGTGCTTCGATTTTTCCAGGACGAGACTTGCATTATCACCCGATGCCAGCAACGCCGCAGGTTCGGAAACGGCGGGTGTGCCAACCTTCGATGCCACAAAATCATTGCCGGGAAAGCCCATGGCCGCAAGGTCCCCGGCGGAATAGAATTTCAACCGGGCACCCAGCTGTTTTGCGGCTTCTTTGATTCCGGCTTCATCATTTTTTATATCAATCGATGCGATAACGCCGATGGCGCGTGGATCGATTCCCGCGCCTGCGAAGGAATCCATGATTGCCGCCACGACCTGTTCGCTGCCAGTGCCCCGCTTGCAGCCGATGCCGGCCACGACCTTGCGCGGAATCAGCCTTGCTGTCCTTACCTGTTCATCAGCATAGTCCCCGTCATTCTCGACCAGGTGCGATACCAGAAGCCTTCCCTCATATCCTGACAGATCGCCCCCATAAGGAACCCAGCCGTAACCGTCGATGCCGGGATCTACGAACGCCTCGATGCAAACCGGCCGGCCGTCGACGAGCAAAGCGGTAACCCGGCGCAACTCTACCGGATCGGCCACAACGGCGTCCAGCCGTCGCGCCACGTCGTCGGGTGCAATCAGGCCCTGCACATCGCTGGAAGTGGTTATGGCCGCTTCCACGCCGAGAAAAGATGCGACTTTTTCCGCCAGGGCGTTCGCGCCGGCCGCATGGCCGCCGAGAAGCGGGATAACGTGACCGCCCTCTTCATCGATGACTATCACGGCGGGGTCATCCTGTTTGGACTTCAGATACGGCGCCAGTATGCGGAAGACTATGCCCGCCGCCATCACGCAGACTAACGTGTCTCCTGCTATGAACCTTTCCGGCAGGGCTTCGGCAATGTTGTCGAAGGGGTCGCAGTTTCTGCAACCCATGCTGTGGCAACCGGGAAGGTGGGCGATGCCGCCGAACTCATCCCGGAGCTTTAGCGCCAGCAGGGCTCCCCCGGCGGTCAGGGAGAAATAGCTGATGGGGCGTGAGCTTCCATCAGGGCCACCGCCGTCGGGGCGGGTCTTATTCCTTGATGCCTTCGCGATACCCATGAGAGAAATTCTTGTCGTAGAGTTTTGATTTTTCGCCGTCATTTGACAGGGCATCTCCCACCAGGATGATCGCCGTGCGGTCTATGGCCGCTTCGCGGAAGGCGTCAGCAAGATCGCCCACGGTGGTATTTACTCTTTTCTCCTTGTCCCAGCTGGCATGCTGAACCGCGGCCGCGGGTGTTTCCGGGGGATAGTGTTCGAGAAGCATCTCCTGGACGTGCTCCACCCTGCCGGCGCTCAGGAAAATGGCCATGGTGGCCTGATGTTCGGCCAGCGATGAGATCAACTCGCGCTCCGGCACAGGCGTGCGGCCGGGAGCCCTTGTGATAATGACCGTCTGGGATACTCCGGGCATCGTCAGCTCGTTCTGAAGCGCCGCCGCCGTGGCACCCAGTGATGAGACGCCCGGGATGACCTCGAAGTCGATGCCCGCCTCGCTGAGCATTTTCATCTGTTCCCCGATGGTGCTGTAAACAGACGGGTCCCCGCTGTGCATGCGCACGACACGTTGCCCGCGCTTCGCCCGGTCAATCATCACTTTTGCGATGTAATCCAGACAAAGGGGGGCGCTGTCTATCTGCTCCGCCTTCCGGTTGCAGAATTTCAGCATCTCCGGGTTTATCAGGGAGCCCGCGTAAATAACGACGTCAGCCTGTTCGAACAGGCGTTTTCCCTTGACCGTCAGCAGCTCCGGATCGCCGGGTCCGGCGCCAATAAAATAAACTGGGTTTTCTGTTTTGTTTTTAGCCAATGGTCGACACTCCTGTCTTTGCTCTTCCGTTTGCCTCTGTTTACTTAACCTGGGACTTACTGCTTCGTTGCGTCAAGAATGACATGCCGGTTGCTTACCCACAGGATTATTTATGTATCCCCTGTTCTGGCCGGAGTAATCCATACCACGGAAAAGTAGGGCAGATCGCCGATCGCCTTGCGATCCAGCCGCTGGATGATCCTTTCTTCCGGACCGCCAAGTTCCAGCGCCGCCCTGGATCGATCCCAGGCGCCGGCTTTTTCCATCAGGTCAAGCGATTCCCGTGAAAGAGAACGTGGCTTGAAAATGACGATGGACGCGTCCATCCCGAGCGCGGCTTCAAGCGCCTCATGATCGAGGCCGGTGACGACTACTGTCGGTACATCGCCCGCAGCCAGGGGCCTGCCCACCGCTGCCGCCATGGCGCTCATCGCCGACACTCCGCTGACGACTTCAACCCGGCCGGGAAACCTCGCGGCCAGATATCCAAAAGTGCTGTAAAAAAGGGGGTCACCCAAAGCGAGGCAGGCGACATCGTTGCCGTCGGAGGCCGCCTCGACAAGCGCCTGCGCCGCGGCCGCGTGCGCAGCCTCCAGAAGCGCCTTGTCGCGGGTCATCGGCATGATAAGCGGCAGAAGCCTGCTGCTGCTCTTCAGGTGCTGCCTCACCGTCTCCAGCGCCCTGCTTGTTGCCCCTTCACGCTGTACGGGATAAGCGACAGTCGAAGACCGGCGGATGACGTCCGCCGCCTTGAGAGTCACCAGGCCGGGATCACCAGGTCCTACCCCAACTCCGTACAAAAC
>JBBAAB010000106.1:0-5673 GCA_041658445.1 Thermoleophilia bacterium | reverse complement strand
GGTCCCACCTCCTGTCGTTAAGGAAGTGTCACCGATGTCCTGATCATTTGTGTTACCGATGTCCTGAGGAGACTCTGTAACCTATGTCCCGTTGTGGTTCAGCACGTGGTCCTGCGCGGTTGGGTGCTGGGTTCGGGGCAATGTACCGCTCGAACCAAACCGAAGCGTGGACCAGTTAGGCCGGAACCTGATGGACTTGGTCGGCCATCGTCACTTCGGGCGGTGCCGTGACGCCAGCTCTCTGGGTTGCTTCACGGAACTCGGCCGACTGGAAGAGCTGGCGCGCCCTTGCCGCGTCCTCGTATTCAGCATGGAGGATGAGATCGTTGGGTTTGTCGGAGCTACGGAAGACCCTAGGGCGGGGCTCCGTGGCGAGCTCAGTCCTCAGCTCACCGCTTTCTTCACGAGCGCGCTGATCCTTGCCTCTTCGGTGGCAGTCAACTCCTTCAGCGCGAAGGCGACCGGCCACAGGGCGCCTTCGTCGAGGTTCGCCGTGTCGCTGAAGCCTAACGACGCGTACCTCGTGTTGAACTTCTTCGCGCTTTGGAAGAAGCAGACGACCTTGCCGTCCTTGGCATACGCGGGCATCCCGTACCAGGTTTTCGGCGAGAGGGCTGGCGCGCTGGCTTTGATGATAGCATGGAGCCGCTTGGCCATGGCGCGCTCCGATCCTTGCATCTCGGCGATCTTCGCGAGCACGGCGCTTTCCCCGTCCGCCTTGTCCGCGCGCGGGCCGCGGCGCGCTTCCGCCTTCTGCTCTTGGGCGCGCTCCTTCATCGCAGCTCGTTCCTCGTCCGTGAATCCCTTGGACGTCTTGCCGATCGCGGTGGTGCTCTTGGCGGACTTCTGCGTGGCGTTCTTGGTGGTGCGCTTGGCGGACTTCTGCGTGCCCTTCTTGGCGGGTTGGCTCATAGAAACCTCCTCATACCGACTTGGGTTGGAAACCTCGCCGCAGTTCGAATGCGGACCCGCGCTATTCTAACATGCGCCGCCTCACGGTCGCGTTCACCCGCTCGCCGAAGCGCCAGCGAAGGCGAGTAGGGTGCAACGCGTTGTTGGGCCGCCC
This sequence comes from Thermoleophilia bacterium, assembly GCA_041658445.1. Taxonomy (GTDB): domain Bacteria; phylum Actinomycetota; class Thermoleophilia; order BMS3ABIN01; family BMS3ABIN01; genus JBAZWE01. The sequence continues at coordinate 4,607 of JBBAAB010000106.1, read as the reverse complement.
TGATCTTGTTGGTGAGCTCTGATGGTGCTGCCAAAGCGTTTGGGTAATTAGGGCGATATTTCATCTCACTCAGCCGGACAATACTGAATGCAAGAGTTGAGGAGCGCCTAATCCGGTGATTGCCAGCGCCGGGGGCTAGGTTTGCCATCTACATAGGTATTCATAGAGGCAAACTTGATTGTAAGCATGAACACGATGTAACGATCCTGTGGCAGATAAGGTGACGCGCGCACAGCTTGTTCCCGGATGAAGTGATCGTCGGTTGATATTGCACGCCCCCGGACGTAAGACTCACCGCCACCGCCGCTTGAATCTTCAACCGAACAATGCAGTGTGTAGCGGGCATCGCGCTGCAAGTCTTTGCCCTTGGGCGAAGTTGGTTCCATAGACAGAAACAACTGCTCGCCAATAATGGGCGTCACCGGATGCACACGCGGGCTGCCGCCGGCGCGCAGTGCGCCCAGATAGGCCACCCCGCTTTGGAAATGGGCTTTCCCAAATGCCGCCAATTCTGGGGCCTGCTGCGCGAATTCTGCCCAACTGGCCATGACCTCCCGTGGTGATAGGTAGACTCGACAATGCCATTGCTATTGCAGAGCGAGCCTACCATGACCACGGGACTCTCATTGGTCAACCCGATGATATTGCCGTCGGTGTCTTTAACGGACGCGATCAGCCCGCCTCCACCCACGTCCTTGATCTCCTGAATTGTCTTTGCTCCGACATCCACGAGTGATTTCAGACTTTTCTTGATATCGTCCACGTGATAACAGACAGTCACTCCCTCCTTGTGACCGTTGGGATCCAGTCCGATGTCCTGGTTGCCTACCTTGAAGCCGACGTAATATGGTTCGTCGGCATAGGGCTCTACCCCTAACAGCTCTCGAAAGAAAACCTTTGCCTTGGCAATGTCCTTTACAGGATAGACGACGGTTCTGATGCCTTGGTTCATGAGAAGCTCTTTATCTCGAAGTTGTTGGATTACGGCTTACGTACTCCGTTGTACTACAGCGTCGTACGAGAAGGGATCAGAATGACAAATGAAGGATTTTCTATAGCGCATGGAACACACTCCCTTCTATACTAATTGGCCCTTATCGACCTACTTCGCCATTCGGCGGACCGGCACGTTGCCCTTTTCTCGCAGTCGGCCCACTTCCTGGTCACATCGGTGGGGTTTCAACCGTCTATAGTAATGACGGAATGCAGACAAGGAATGTGACAGGAGGCGACGGAGAACGGTTGTTCGAAGAATTCGAGTCCCACCGAGCCCATCTTAGGGCGGTCGCGTACAGAATGCTCGGATCGCTGGATGAGGCGGAAGATGACGTCCAGGAAGCATGGCTGCGGCTTAGCCGCTCTGAAGCCGGGAGCCTCCAGAATGTGAGGGGATGGCTAACGACGGTCGTGGCACGGGTGTGCCTCGACATGCTGCGTTCCCGCAAGGCGCGGCGCGAGACCCCCTCGGATGCCTACATCTCTGAGCGGTTCGTCAGTTAAGATGCAGGTGCCGACCCCGAATCTGAAGCGTCACTAGCCGACTCCGTCGGCCTCGCTCTGCTCGTGGTACTCGATACACTGGCCCCTGACGAGCGACTCGCGTTTGTGTTGCATGATATGTTCGCCGTGCCCGTTGATGAGATCGCTCCTATAGTGGGACGCTCGGCGGCCGCGGCAAGACAGCTCGCCAGCCGCGGCCGACGCCGGGTGCAGGGAGCGGACACGCTGCGCAGCGCAGATCTCAACCGCCAACGCGAGGTTGTAGAAGCCTTCCTGGCGGCCGCGCGCGAAGGAGACTTCAAGGCACTGCTGGCGGTGCTCGATCCGGACGTCGTGCTTCGAGCTGACCGTGCGGCCGTCTCTCCTGGCCTATCCAGGGAGGTCCGCGGTGCCTCGGCTGTGGTCGAGCAGGCGCTCAGGGCATCCAGGCGAGCCCGGTTCTCACAAGCGGCGCTGGTTATCGGCGCCGCGGGCCTCATCCTGGCTCCGCGCGGGCAGTTATCCATTGTGATGACTTTCAAGATCGTGGGCGAAAGGATCACCGAAATCGAGGTGATCGCTGACCCGGAGCGCTTACGCAGGCTCGACCTCGCGGTCCTCGACGAATGAAGTTCGACACCAGCCGGCTCATCGCCGGCGCGCCCACAAGCGAGGACTAGGGGGTTCCCTGCCAGATACGGACGGGCAGAATTCGCATCCGTAGGCAGTTCCAATTCGAAGGCATCCCTGACCGCCAGGAAGCCATCAATCCCCCTCAAAGCAATCTGACACAGAGCACTACCGGCAGAGGCCCACGACGGGCATGTCAGTATTCTGGCACTTCGCAAGCTCAACCGGGGTCGGCAACAGCGCACAAGAGATTATCCGCACGCCCTTCCGCGGGAACGCCTGTGGCTTCTTGCCTCATGCGACAATCCGTTCGCCAAAGCCTCGGTGCTAGACGAGATTCGCCGCAGCTGGCCGGGCCGGCTCCATCGAGTCGATGGCGGCACGGAGACTACCCACCTTCGACCCACCAGGTCGGCGGGCGGGATAGCTCCCATTGTTTCTCGGCGTCCCAGGCGTTGAACGCACCCTCAGCGGATGAGCTTGCGACGTTCCGGCGATAGCCAAAGGGGAAGTGCAGCTGGCGGATTGGTGATGAACACCACGACTTGATTGCGGCTTCAGTCGCGCCGAGTTCGTCGATAAGGTCAGCAACTTGGTGGGGCCTCGGATCGAGGGCTATGTTCGTGTAATCGGAAAGTGAGCCGTCGTCTGAATGAGAGAATGAACTGAGCAAGGTAGAGATGCTGTACTCGTGGACGAGGTGAGACCTGAGGTCGGTGTATATCAGGGCAGCGTAGGAGTGCCCGCGAATGGTCTTCAGATCAAGGGCGGGTAGAACGGCCAGGATATCCTTCTCGCCTCTGTCTACCTCGGTGCCGGTAACGATGAGGAGGTCGGAGCCTGGAAAGAAAGCTCCTTTGAACTTGAGTGCCCTGGGGAGATCGCCGGCCATCCGAAGCCTCGCCGCCAGGATCGGCGTGCTGATCGCAGAAATGCCGTGCACGGATGGCGTGAAGCGGATGAGGAACTGGACGAACCGCACACGATCCATGTGTCTGCCGGGCCATGCCTGAGCCGCCAAGGCGCTTATGGCGCAGCAAAGAAGTATCTCTGCGTCAGAGGTGGCACCGGTGCCTACTTGCCCGACGAGTAGGTCGGCTGAACTTAGGCGATCCGAGAACCAGCCTCGAACACGCTCTGTCTTCATGGAGCCCCCATCCGGCCGCCTAACGGCCTCGAGCTAAGCTGACCGGCGGAAGCGGGCAGCTCACTCATGATTCTCGCGCTCAACGGCGGGCCAGGTGCCCGACACTATGGCCCAGCCCGCCGGGTCAGCTTCAGCGAGTTGTTAGACGGCTTGGCTCACCCTTGGTTGGAATGTCCGCCTGCTCAAACGATAGTGCGGTAGTGGAGGTAGACCGTGCCGTTGTGGAAGCGGCGCTCGTCCTGGAGCTCAAGCTTGAGGCGCATATCCCCAGGTAGAGACTGCGTGCCGCCTCCCACGATGATAGGCGCGATGAACAGCTGGCACTCGTCGACCAACCCGGCCCTGAACGCGTGCGCGGCTAGGCCAGGACCACTCACAGTCATGTCTCGGGTCAGGCGCGCTTTCATCTGCCGGACCGCTTCAGGGTCGAAGTGTCGTTCGATTCGCGTCCTAGCGGAGGATACGCTCTCCAGCGTATTAGAGTACACGATCTTGTCAGCCGACCGCCATATTTCTGCGAAGTCTTGCACGACGACCGGTTGGTCGGATGTGGGCAGGCCCTCCCAGGCGACCATCACCTCATACATCCGGCGCCCGTAGAGATAGGTGCCCACCCGCCTCTCGAGGTCATTGATGAAGAGGTGCTCCTCCTCGTCGGGCTCGGCCCAGTCGAAGTTCCCCTTTCCATCCGCCACATAGCCGTCGAGTGACGCGATGGCTGAGTAGATCAGCTTGGCCATGGCAACCTCCCACCGACGAATACCGATCGGTTTGTTCCATCAAGCCAGAAACCAAGTCATCGTACCTACAGGGTGGCACGGCCAAGACGCCTAACGGCCTCGAGCTAAGCTGCCCGGCGGAAGTGGGCAGACTCACCAGGATTGTGCGCCCCGCCATCGGGCCTTGCAAGTGGCCCCGAGAGCGCCGCCCGCCGGGTCAGTCGTAGATCCTGGTGACCTTCCAGGGCTTCAGCGAGTTGTTAGGCGGCATGGACAGCTGCTAAGCTGCGCGTCCGATGATCTTCCACCCTAATGGAAGCATGATCGTGGCGAGTACGATCTTCAGGGCGTCTCCTGGTAGGAATGGAATGACACCAGCGCCCAGAACTGCCTCCCAACTGATGAAGCGCGAAAGCCACACGGCGCCAATTGCGTAGATGATGGCGTTGCCGATGATCATGCTGGCGGCGGCTGTGAACGGCCGTCGGTCCCAGCCTTTCTCGCTGAGGGTGCCGATGGCAAACGCGGCTGCGACGAAGCCGACCAGATAGCCTGCCGTGGGCCCGACCAATCTCGCTACCCCAGCGCCTCCGCCTGCGAAGACCGGCAAGCCAATTGCGCCAAGCGTGAGG
>JBBAAB010000105.1:0-5742 GCA_041658445.1 Thermoleophilia bacterium | reverse complement strand
AGCGAGACGATACTGCAGAAGCCAGGTCCACTCAGCGAGAAAGAACTTATCGCGGTGCAGGATCACCCCGCCATCGGTGAAAAAATCTGTAAACCGCTGAGGTCGGCCAACCTGTTGCTTACAATCATCCGCCACCACCAGGAGCGTTTTGACGGAGACGGTTATCCCGATCATCTCGCTGGCGATGAAATACCAATCGAGGCGAGGATCATATCAGTGGCCGACGCCTATGACGCGATGACCTCTCCGCGACCCTACCGGCCCCCAATGTCCCAGCGCCAGGCGATTGACACCCTGCGGCGGGAGTCAGGAAAACAGTGGGACCCTCAGGTTGTACAGGCTTTCCTGGAAATTATGTAAGAAGAACGGCACGGACTCGTCAGCCCTACCTAAGGGGGGGAGCCGGCGCCGGGACAATCGTTACCGGACATGCGACCTCGGCGCCGACCTGCCTGGCCACGCGTGAGGCCGTGCTGCCGACAAACGCTCTCTTCATGCCACGCCGGCCTGCCGAGCCCATCATGATTTGCCCGCAATCGCTCTCTTTCGCATAAGCTATGATTTCAGTCGAGGCGTCGCCATACCTTATGACTCTTTCCACCTCGACATCATGCTCTTTTGCGATTGCCTCTGCCGCGTCCAGCATTTCTTCGGCGCCTTTTTTAAGCGTCTCTTCTATCTTGTCGTGCATGGATTCAAACTGGCCGGTGTAACTCTCCACATCGACGACTCTTAGAACCACGACCTTGTCCCCGGTCATTTTGGAAAGGGCCGCGGCCCGTTCCAATGCTTTGCGCGCCGAGGCACCACCATCTATTGGAACCAGAATCTTTTTCATCTTCTCTCCTTCCCTGGCTGTATATATTATTTTCCTCATTATGATAAATACTAACCATTCTCAACAATCAGGCCGCCCCGGGCGAAGCAGTTTATGCTCTGATACTATAGGCTAAATTATCGAAGAGGACGACTATTACACCGTATAAGATTATTTGGCGCCCCTTCCGGCGTTTTTTCCAGACTGAAGCTTCGAGCGGGATTATCCTGCTTGCCGCTGTCGTCACAGCACTGGTTTGGGCGAACGTTTGGCCCGATGCTTACGAATCGCTCTGGCGGACCGATATCCCCCTGAGTATCGGGCGCCTGCTTCCACGCGAATCCCTGCATTTGTGGATCAACGAGGGGCTGATGGCGGTTTTCTTCCTCGTTGTCGGGCTGGAAATCAAGCGGGAACTGCTGGACGGTGAACTCTCCTCCCGAAAACAGGCGATGCTGCCGGTAATCGCCGCCGTCGGGGGCATGCTCGTACCCGCGACAATTTTCTTCGCGCTCAATGCCGGTGGAGCCGGAGCGCGGGGCTGGGGCATCCCCATGGCCACGGATATCGCGCTGGCTATTGGTGTTCTCGCCCTGCTGGGGAAACGCATTCCTTTCGGTCTCAAGATTTTCTTGACCGCCCTCGCGATAATCGATGACATAGGCGCAGTGATCATCATTGCCTTTTTTTACACAAGGTCTGTCTCGTGGGCGGCTCTGGGGGTGAGCCTCATATTGTTCGTCCTACTGCTGTTGTTGAACCGGCTGAGAGTGCGTGCGACCTCGATTTACCTGGTGGTAGGTCTGGGTATATGGCTGGCCTTACTGAGATCCGGAGTACATGCTACTATCGCCGGTGTGCTGCTGGCGCTGGCGGTCCCATCCGGATCAGAAGACGATCGGGAGCCACCCCTGCAGCAACTGGAGCGTCACCTGCAGCCATGGGCCGCATATTTGATCGTACCCCTTTTCGCCCTGGCGAACGCCGGTATCCATCTTGAAAAAAACCCGCTGCAATCCCTCGGCGACCCGATCGGGCTGGGTATCGTTCTGGGACTGTTTCTCGGCAAACAAATCGGGGTGGTCTTGTTTTCCTGGCTTGCCGTGCGGCTGCGACTGGGATCTCTGCCGCCGTCGGTTTCCTGGCGGCAACTGCACGGCGCCGCCTGCCTGGCCGGCATCGGTTTTACCATGTCGCTATTCATCACACTCCTGGCATTCCAGGAACAGTCGCAGTTGACAGTAGCCAAAATGGGGGTGTTCGCGGGCTCTGCCATCTCCGGCGTCTTGGGACTGGTTTTGCTGGTGGCGGCGGGAAAGACGCCAACCCGCAAGTTGCCGTATAGAAAAACATCGGCGTAGATAATCTCGCGAGGCTGTGGCAAGGATGGCTGCGGCTGACAGCGCCCTGGAACAGAAGGACGACTCTATTCTTTTTTCCGTGTCTTCAAGCTGGATGCCGCCGCCGCGGCGGCAATGGAATGCATGTATTTGCGGGGATTACTAGTCACCATGTGAGACTCTCAGCTGCCTTCCATTCCATACTTTTTGATCTTGCGCCATAGCGATACGCGGTCGATGCCGAGAATATTCGCCGCCATGGTCTTGTTACCGCCCGTCTCTTTCAGGACCCACTGTATGTAGGATATTTCCTGCTCTTCCAGTGAGGGGAACCTTCCCTCTCTTTTGCGGAAGGTCTTGATGTCCAGATCCTTGAGATCGTCAGGCAGGTGAGCCAGCTCGATAGCGTATCCGTTCGCCAGGGCTACTCCTCTTTCGATTATGTTCTCCAGTTCTCTCACATTCCCGGGGAAGTCGTAATTTGCAAGCAATGCCAGAACGGAAGAAGAGATCTCCCGGACTTCCTTTTTCATTAGCACGGAATGCTTCTTGAGAAAGTACTGGCAGAGAAGAGGTATGTCATCCCGCCGCTCGGAAAGAGGAGGTATGTGGAGTGAGACCACGTTCAGCCTGTAGTAGAGATCCTGCCGGAACTCTTTCTCCCTGGTGGCCTCGTGAATGTTCCGATTCGAGGCCGCCAGAATCCTGACGTCGACGTCAACCGGCTCGGTACCGCCCACCCTGAGCAGCTCCTTCTCCTGGAGGACCCGCAACAGTTTGACCTGCATGGAGATGGACATTTCCGTGATCTCATCCAGAAACAGGGTGCCGCCCGAAGCTGCCTCGATGATGCCCTCTTTCCGGCTCGTAGCACCGGTGAAAGCACCTTCTTCGTGGCCGAACAACTCATTTGTCAGCAATTCGTCAGTGAGGGCGCCGCAGTTGATGGCAAAAAACGGCCCCTCGCTTCTGTTGCTGACGAAGTGTATGTAGCGGGCCAGCAGTTCCTTGCCGGTTCCCGACTCGCCGGATATCAGCACATTGCAGTCCGTGGGCGCGATCTGCCGGGCGGTTTCCATCAGCTTCTGCATCATCGAATTCTGGGTGACAATCTTGACCTTGCCCTCAAACTGTTCTATCTGCTCCCGCAGCTGGGTGTTCTCTTTTTTCAGCGCCACCTTTTCCAGGGCTGACCTGACGGCCTTCCTGACATCGTCGAGGTTGAAGGGCTTGGCGATGTAATCGTAGGCGCCTTTTTTCATCGTTTCCACAGCCGAGGGGATGGATGCGTAGGCCGTGATCATGATGACTTCCGAATCGGGATAGAGCTGCCTGCTTTTTTCCAGGACCTCCACTCCGTCCACCTTCTCCATCTTAAGGTCCGTTAGAACGATATCGAACTCTTCTTTCTCCAGGAGCTGCAGGGCGTTCGAGCCGCTGAGGGTTCCGGTTACGTCGTATCCTTCTTTTTTCATCACATGCTGCAGGTTCTTGAGCGCCGTCTTTTCATCCTCGACGATCAGCAGCCGTCCTATAAGATCCATTTTTATGACTCCTTCAGGGGAAGCACGATGTTGAATGTAGTCCCTTTGCCGGGATAACTGTCGACGCTTATGGTCCCACCGTATTCCGTGATTATATTGTGCACGATGAACAGTCCCAGGCCGTATCCTTCCTTCTTGCTGGTAAAGAAGGGATCAAAAATCTTGTCGAGCTTCTCCTGCTCCATGCCGGCGCCGCTGTCGATGATGACGATCTCCACGTTCTTTTCGTCCAGCTTCAGAGCCAGAACGCGGACTCTGCCCTCGCCTTCGATGGCGTCGATGGCGTTCTTGACCAGGTTGATTATCACCTGCTGTATCTTCTGCCTGTCGGCGTAGACGGTCAGACCTTCGGGTATGTCCACCTGCAGGACTATGTTTGCCGGCACCTCGGCCTTGATCAACCGGACGGTTTCTTCCACGGCGCCCCTGAGCTCGAATGTCCTTCGCTCCTTGGAGCGTGAATAATTCAGGACGGAATCGACCACATGCCGCGCCCGGCTGGTTTCCACCCTGATCTGGTCCAGAAGTTCCTTCTGATACTCGATGTCGCCTTCGTCGATCTCCTCGATCAGGATCTGACAGGAGGTGGAGATGTTGGCCAGCGGATTGTTCAGCTCGTGGGCGACCCCGAACATCAATGTTCCCAGGGCGGCGTATTTTTCCGATTCGACCAGATAATCCTGCCTCTCACGGAGCTCCAGCAGCATCTTGTTAAAGGCGGCCTTGAGCGAGACGAATTCGCGGTCCTTAAATTTGAAGGGGATGAGAGAGAACTCTCCGGCGGTAATCCGGATCATGTGCTTTTCCAAAACGGAAAGCGGCCGCACCGCCTTCCGGGAAAAAATTAAGCCGCCGGCAAAAACCGCGACCAGCAGCAGGCCGATGCCGATCAGCAGGTTCCTCTTGGCCGAGTCCAGAGACTGCCTGTTGATTTCGACCCGGTTTGCGGATATCTGCTCACCCGTGGTGACGATCTCCTTACCCTTCTCACGGATCATGGCCTCGAGAGCGGGATCACCCGCGCTACCGGGCGCCGCTGTGTCCTCCCCCAGCAAATCACCGTAGAGCCTGAGGTTTTCCTTGAGGCCGGAAATCGCTTCCGGGGTCGCGAACAGGTTGAGTTCCTCCCTGTCGAGAAGTTCGTCTGCCTGATCTATGTATGTGCGAAGCTCGGCGTAATCCTCACCCGTCCGGTAGAGAAAATAGTTCTTCTCGAAGCGCCGGATCTCCAGGGTGGTGTCAAACAGGCTCGAAACGGTCTCCCCCGAGGAGACTATCTGCTGCTGCGTATTTAAGTTGCTCCAGCTTAGCAAGGCGAAGGCAAAGACGAGCGTGGCCCCCGTAATGTAGCCGATCAGTATCTTTTGCCTCAGGCTGTCCGGATAAAACTTCATATTCATAATATATAGACACGTATTGCAAGTTGCAACCTTTGGAATTTCTGATGCAACATCAGTCTTTTGTTGCTTATCGAATAATCTGAATTACTGTTGCTATTTGCAACTAATCTGTTTCATAAATAGCCTCCTGGAGTTGCTCCGCTCGACATAGATGAGAATTCCCGCTGCCTAAAATTCATATATTTGCAGGCATTACGCTGACTTTTTTACAAAATATCAGGATTATTTCCGGAGTTGGCACGGTTGTTGCTACTTGTAATAGTAAAAGGCCACTCTAAGGAGGTTTGTACACGTGAGATTGTCAAAAAAACTTGAAAACATCTTTTCCGCCATCGCATTCGCGGAGGAAGGCGAATTCGAGACCGCCAGGCAGATGATTGCGGAAAGCATCGACGAGCCGCACCGGAAGCCGGCCGTCGATGAGGTCAAGCTGGGAACGCCCCGCATCAAGCAGGGCCGGCTGGCTCACAAGGCCTGAGGCCCTGGTCTTGAGCGGCATAAGTAAAAAACTGGAGGGGCTGTTCTCGGCTGCAACTTTTGCAGAAGCCGGGGAGTTCGACACCGCCCGCGACATGCTTGACGGTGGCCGGAAAGTACTGCTGGTCCTCACCGGCAGGGAAACCGACGTCAAGTCTCTCAAA